>DAOWHJ010000150.1 GCA_030641485.1 Pseudomonadota bacterium | reverse complement strand
AGTTGTAAAAAATAGTCTTTTGAGATCTAAAATCCCCTTATATCGCGGGCCTTGACCCGTAAGATTAGGTGGCTTCATCAGGTTAATTTTTCGTTTTAAAAATAGGAAAATTGCCTGTAAATCATCAATGTTTCCATTCAAACCGGAACAGTTTAATTGAAGGATTTTTTCTGATGGAAAAACGAACCATTCTCGCGATCGCCCTGTCATTAGCTGTTCTGTTGGGTTTTCAGTACTTTTTCCCCACGGCTCCACAGCAACCGGTTGTTGCGAATCAAGTTAACTCCAGGTCAAATGAAGTCGTCACACCTGCCGACAATTCTGGTTCTAATACCCTTGGCCAATCTGCTCATGATGCTCAATCTTCGTTAGCACCTGAATCAACGCTGCCGATTCTTGAGGAGGGTAAAAATGTGGTGGTTAACAGTACCCTCTATCAGGCTGAAATTAACACTTTAGGGGGGCAACTCAAATCTTTCTCTCTAAGGGACTATCGCACAGATATTGCCCAGGACAGTCCAGACCTTGACTTGGTGACGCCCGCTACCCGGGGCTCATACCCGCTTTCAGGAGCAGTTAGTATCAAGGGGGTCTGGCATGAAGATAGAAATCTGCTCTTTGAGGTTGACTCCGGAAATACTGAGGAGATTGATGTTGTCACTGCCGGACAAAATTTGCAGCTTAAGGCGGTCCTTTCCTCTGGCGAGACCTTAATTAAAAAGTTCATTTTTCAGCCTGAGAGTTATCTTTTGGAGGTGGTTTACTCCTACGTTGATGGGGAGGGTATCAGTCATAATGTAGATGCGGTTAAACTTAACTGGGCTCATACAAAGTCGCTTGAGGATAAGAAGGAATATGTCTACAGTGGTGTTCTCGGCTATATAGCTGGCGAACTGTACAAGCCTTCAAAAAAGGAGAAAAAGTTACGGCGTCAGGAGTTGATGGGCCCGATTACTTGGCTCGGTTTTACGAGCAAATATTTCATAAGTGTAATCATTGCTCCGGACAATATTTCGGTGGCACGCTCAACCGGCACTATTGAACGTTTGGATGCGACTCACCTTCTGACCGGCCTTCAGGTTAATCAAAGCAACCGTATAAAAGTTTATATCGGTCCGAAAAAGGGTATCTATTTAAAAAGCTTGGGGGTTCACCTTGAGGACTCTGTCGAATATGGTTGGTTTGGGGTTATCGCCCGACCTCTGGTTGAGATGCTGCACTTCTTCAACAAATATGTGCATAACTATGGGATTGCCATTATTATTCTTACTATCCTCATAAAGCTGGTCTTTTACCCTCTCTCACAAAAAAGTTACAAATCGATGAGTAAGATGAAAGAGGTCCAGCCTAAGCTTGCTAAACTGAAAGAAAAGTTTAAGGATGATAAAACTCGTCTTAACAAAGAGATGATGGATCTCTACCGGACAAATAAAGTTAATCCTTTTGGTGGGTGTCTGCCGATAGTGGTCCAGATTCCGGTGTTTTTTGCTCTCTATCGATCTTTAATGGTTGCGATTGAACTACGCCACGCTCCATTTTTTGGTTGGATTCTTGATCTCTCCGCCAAAGATCCTTATTATGTGACACCCCTGATCATGGGGGCGACCATGTTTCTGCAACAAAGAATGACGCCAACCACTGGTGATGCCATGCAGGCCAAGATGATGCTCTTTATGCCCATCATATTTACCTTCATGTTTCTCAACTTTCCTGCGGGTCTGGTACTCTACTGGTTGGTCAACAATGTGTTGTCTATTGGACAGCAATATATGGTTATGCGTCAGACAACAACATCATAAACGTGTGAATAGAGGTATAGTGTAATATGTCTACAGATTTAGAATTTAGTGGAAAAGATGTTAGTGAAGCAGTTGAGAAAGCCTGTTTTGCCCATCAAATTGATGAAGCTGACCTTAAGTATGAAATTGTACGTCGTGAAAGTAAAAAACTTTTCGGACTATTGGGAGGCAAGAGTGCCTTAATCAAGGTGTGCACGACTGAGGTTGGTGGTAAAGAGCTGGTTCAAGATTTGATCAAGACCACTTTTGGTGGTGAGTTCGGGAATGCAGATCCAAGTAAGCGCGACAGCGCAGATGGTCGCCGCCAGAAGAGCTCTAAATCTGATCAGTTGCGTAATGATAATCCAAATCTAGAACAAATTGTGCCGGAATTTGATGGCCCGCAAATCCAGGGTTCCCTAGCTCGAATTCTTGAGTTGATGACAGTTGCAAACTGTGATATCAATTTTTCTCAGGAGGGTAGTGAGTTACATTTCGATATAAAGGCCGATGACTTAGATCTTCTGACCAGCAAAAGGGGTGCTGTTCTTGATGCCCTGCAGTTTCTTGTCAACAAGATGCATGGTCAAAAAGGTGGGCGGATTTTTATAGATTGTGACGGTTTTAGGTCACGCCATGAAGAAGATATTTCTGGTCTGGCTCTGCGTCTTGGAGAGAAAGCCAAGCGTCTGCGTAAGCCGGTGACGATTAACTCCTTAAATGCCCATGATCGTCGTTTGGTACATATGGCGTTGCAGGATGATCAAGAGCTGCGTTCGCGGAGTAAGGGTGATGGCGAGTTCAAGAAGGTTGTGATCTATCCCAACAATGCCCAGCGCCGTCGTTCACGGTCAAAACCAGCTGCTGAAGCGGTATAAAAAGTAAAAATCATATAGGGTTGTTTTGAAAAAGAGAGCCTGAATATCTCAAAAGCCACGTCGGTTACGAAATTTAAAAGCTAGCTTTTTTTCGTCTCAAACGTGGCTTTTGTAGTTGAAATAAAGAGTTTTAAATAGCAAATATGGATGAAACCGGGATGCCAACAATCGCAGCCCTCTCGACCCCTCCAGGGGCAGGTGGGATTGCGATAATTCGCTTGAGTGGGGTTGCAGCTCACACTATAGTAAAACAGATTTTTTGCTCATGGCCCTCTAAGCCTGATTTTTTTCATCTTTATTTAGGTTATATTTATGACCCTGAGAGTAAGCAAAACCTAGATCAGGTTCTGCTTACCTTGATGCCCGCCGGGCGCTCCTATACTGGTGAGCAGATGGCCGAGATTCATTGTCATGGCGGTCTCTATAACAGCAAGAAAATCCTTTCTCTTCTTTTCAGCCTCGGGGCCGAAGTTGCTTCGTCGGGTGAATTTACCAAAAGAGCCTACCTTAATGGTCGTATTGACTTAACCCAAGCTGAAGCTGTGGCCGCCTTGATCAGTGCTGAAAGTGAAGCGGGTTTGACCGCCGCGACCGCCCAGCTTGCCGGCGGACTTTCCGATTTTGTTT
>DAOWHJ010000123.1 GCA_030641485.1 Pseudomonadota bacterium | reverse complement strand
TTGCGATCAACAACATAAATAAACCCCTTTTCATCAACCGTGCAAAGATCAAGCGGATAGTACCAACCGTCCCGAAAGACAGCAGCGGTTTCAGCCTCTTTACGCCAATAACCGATGACGTTACCAAGTCCTCGGACTTTCAGCTCACCAACAACACCGGGTGCAGTTGGTTGGTCATTCTCGTCAACAACCAGACTTTCCATATCCGCAAATGAGCGACCACACGAAGCTAAAATCTCACTATTGCCGACAGCCAGGGCCTGCTCAACGTCGGCAAGGCGTAGAATTGTAGCCTGTCCCACGGTCTCACTTGTCCCAAATAAGTGGATAAAAACATTGCCGTAAATTTTAATTGCTTTTTGAAAAACTATCGGGGTTACTGGAGCTCCGGCAAAATAAATTTTCTTTAAGCTAGAAAAATCATATTTTTCAAATTCCATGAAATCAGCTAGAAAAAGCACCATCGGGGTCGCCAGCATACCGGTGGTTATTTTATATTTTTCAACCAATCCAAGAAAAGTTGCGACATCCCACATCGGCATAATAATTGAGGTGGTTCCGCTGTAGATATGATTCATTAAGGTCACCTCACCGGTTGCATGAAACAACGGCGAGGCAATAATCCCAACATCATCGGCATCCATCTTTAACTCTAAAGTCAGGCTACGACCGACATGGTAGAAGTTGCGGTGGGTTGCCATGCAACCTTTTGGTGCCCCGGTAGTGCCACTAGTGTAGAGCAAGGCGGCCAAATCCTCTTCCACAGGTGAAACCTCAAGTTTTGTCGATGGGGCCTGACTGATAAGACCTTCATAATGGTGCCAGCCCTCTGGGGTTCTTGCCGGATCTCCTATAAAAACAACTTCTTTAATAAATGGCAGTGCCCCCTTGATTTTCTCGAAATGTTCTAGATACTCATCATTGACCATTATGACACTGGGCTCAGCATCAAGTAGAACATCCTTCATCTCTGCGGGAGCCAAACGAAAGTTTAGCATCACTAAAACCAAGTTGGCGCTCGGAATACTAAAATACGATTCCGCATTTTCGATGCTATTTTTACTTAAAATTGCAACCCGTTCACCTTTTTTCAAGCCAAATCCGAGCAGAGCATTAGCCATCCGTCCGCAGCGATCGACCATCTCTGCAAAAGTAAGACTCCTTGAACCTTCAATCAGGGCAATTTTCTCTGGATTAAATTCGAGATTACGGCGCAACATATTATTTAACGTACAGAACTTATTCATCTTTCAACTCCCCTCTTTCATTACTATGTCATTGCATTAATGCCAATTAACTCCCTGCCGATCATCAGCTTATGCATTTCACTGGTACCGCCTAAAATAGTGCTTAAAACCGCATCTCGATGATGATGTTCAAGGTCATACTCATCCGTACAGCCATAAGCACCATGCAGACGGATCGCCTCGGCCGCAGCCTTTACTGCTAATTCAGATGCAAGCCACTTTGCACTTGAGAGCTCTTTGCCATGGGGCTTACCTTGATCTTTAAGGTCGGCGGCGTAATAGAGTTGCCAACGCAAAGGTTCGATCTCTGCTGCCATCCTGGCGATCACCCCTTGGATCAGTTGAAAGCCACCAATCGCTTTACCAAACTGCTCTCTCTCTCCGACATATCTCAAACTAGCATCAATGCATCCCTGAGTCATTCCCAACGCTCCGGCAGTAATAAAGACCCGCGCTGTATCGATACCATAAAAAGCTCCATGCAGACCCCGACCAACCTTACCTATGACGTCATCTGCAGGAACCTGACAATCAGAAAAAGCAAGATTGACAATGTTACTGGTACGACCGCCGACGAGTCTCACATCCTCAAAACTGATACCATCTGATTTGCTGTCAACCAATAAAAGCACCATCCCCTTAGTGCCAAGTTTTTTGTCGGTTTGGGCAAGAACCAGAAAATAATCTGCCAACCCGCCGCCAGTGACAAAATTTTTAGTGCCATTGAGCAACCAATGCCCATCAGTCAATTTAGCACTGCATTCAATTGCGGTGGCGTCACTGCCGGCATTAGGTTCAACCGTGGCAGTTGCAAACATCAATTCACCCCGGCAAAGAGGTTCCAGGTACTCTCTCTTTTGGGCATCCGTTGCTACCGAACTTAAGATGGTTCCACTTAAAACTGCATGACCCAAGATTCCTAAAGCCATGGTCCAGCTCACCTTGCTTAACTCCTCCCAGATAATTGCTGATGAGAGATAGTCAAGACCAGAGCCACCGTACTCTTTCGGTAGGTGTGCTCCGAGCAACCCCAAATCTGCCATTTTTTTAGTCAGATGTTCAGGTGTACGACGCTCTTTCTCACACTCTTGTAATAGTGGTCGCATCTCATTTTTGGCAAATTTTCGGGCCAGATCACGCAACATTAACTGCTCTTCAGAAAAAGAAAAATCCATAATTTATTCCCCTATTTTACCTGATTATAATTTTGCTGGCGTTGCATTATAATGGCATATTGCCGTGATGTCCGAGCCGCTTACGGCGCGCTTTACCGCGTAGTAAACGCAAAGATCGAGTCAGGTAACGGCGGGTTTCATTGGGTTCAATAATATCATGAACATAGGTAACCTGCGAAGCTAATGCGAGAGAGTCAGCGTAGAGGTTACGATACTCAGTCTCCTTTGTTAATCTAAATCCTTCGGGGTCTGGAGCTGCCTCTATCTCTTTGCTGTAAAAGAGACCAACTGCCTGTTTGGCTCCCATAGCGCCAATTTCAGCTGTCGGCCAAGCATAGATTAGATCAGTGCCGAAACCAGGCAAAATCCCCATCCCTAAAGCTGCACCGCCGTATACTTTACGAAGTAGCACAGCAACTTTAGGAACTGTGGCTTCAGAAAGTGCATAAAGTACCTTCGCCCCATGGGTGATGATGGCAGCATGTTCCTGACCTTTACCAGGCAGGTATCCTGGCGTATCAACCAGCAGTACCAGCGGGATATTGAAACAGTCACAAAAGCGGATAAAACGAGCCTGCTTGAGCGAACTCTCCACCGTCATACAGCCCGCCTTAACCATTGGTTGATTGGCAACAATCCCGACGCTTTCTCCATCAATACGAGCAAAACCGACAATAATCTCTTTGGCAAATTCGGCTTTGACTTCACAGAAATCGCCCATATCAACGATTTCATTAATTACTTTGCGCATATCGTAAGCTTTACTTGTAGATGATGGAACCAGCTCGTTGAGTCGATCAGCAAGGCGTTCCGGATCATCTTCATTTTTTTGTCGGTTGGGAGCTTTTTGCCAGTTATCAGGTAGAAAGTCGAGTAAACGCCGGATTTCAGCAAAACAGTCAAGCTCGCTCTCCACCTTAAAGTCAGCTACTCCGGTTTTTGCGCAGTGAACCTCGGCTCCGCCGAGGTCTGCCATTGAAACCTCTTCACCCGTCACCGATTTAATCACTTTGGGGCCGGTTATAAACATGTGCGACTCTTTATCGACCATAAAGATAAAATCCATCAGCGCAGGAGAGTAAACTGAGCCGCCGGTGCAGTTGCCAAAGATTGCGGCAATTTGCGGGATTACCCCGGAACTTAAGGTGTTGACATAAAAAACGACCCCGGCATGTTTTTCATCACTAACCCTGTATGGATCATCGCTACCGGCTAATTCAGGACGTACGACCCGAGCTCCGGGAGAGTTGTTGAGAGCAATAATGGGCACCCCCATATTCATGGCCATTTCATGGATTTTATAGAGTTTTCGACCATGCATATAACCTTGTGAGCCCCCCAATACAGTGGCATCCTGTGCATAAAGACAGACTATGCGGTTATTAATCGTACCGTGGCCAGTGACAATCCCATCTCCTGGTGCTCCCTCCTGATGTTTTATCAAGCGATTAAACTCAACAAAACTGCCTTCATCAAGCAGGGCATCAATTCTCTCCCTGGCGGTCAGGCGACCTTTGCTATGCTCTTTATCAATCTTCTCCTGTCCACCCCCCAGGGCGGCGGCGGCCTTAACCCTCCTTAAATGATCAATTTTTTCTTGCATCACACTATTGTCCGACATCACAATTTACTCCCTCTTTCTTTTCATTTAAAAAAATACCTTTGGTAAAAATCTCAAGAAACATTTCGCCTAAGGCCTCGGCGCTTATCTCACCATCCTGCTGAAACCAGTTACAGGTGTAGTGAACCATGCCGAAGAATGCATAAGCTGCAACCGCAGGTACCATTGGTTTCATGATACCCACCTCCTGAAGCTGAGTGAAAATTCCAGTCAGGGCTTTATAGTAGCGGCGTTCTTTCTCGATTACCTGGCCGCGGTAAACTGGGCCGAGTTTGTCTATATCATTGATCAGCAGAACCAATCGATCACGGTCACCAGCATAAAACCTGCTGTAGAAAAGCATAAACCGCTTAAGTTTGGCAGTCGCAATGATATCTAATGCGCAGATCACTTCAATTTCAGCAAGAGCATCGCTTATATACTGATCAAGAAGACGGAATAAAAGTTCCTCCTTGCTCCTGAAATAGTGATAAAGTGAACCTTTTTTCAGGTCCATAGATCGGGCCAGATCATTTATTGACGTTCCATGATAGCCCTTTTGTGCAAAAAGAGCTGCGGCTTTGTCAAAAAGTTGCTGTTGTTTGATTATAAATTTATCTTTCATAGAAAAATACCGACCGGTCGTTAGAAATTATAATTGTATATAGTTGAAGGAGAAATGAAAAATCAACTATTTTTTTCAGCGCAGTGACAAAATTAAACACTGATTTTATGGAGTTGAGCTTACAATAACCAGGTTTCGACCTGAGTTTTTTGCTTTATAACGGGCTGATTAGGTAGTGAGAACAAGGTCTCCAAGATTTACTTCCAGATGTTCAGCAACGACTTGACATTTTGCTTTGAGGAAGAAAAAAATTGGCGCTTTTACTTCAGACAAGGTTTCGAAATTACCTTGACCCTTACTAACAATCAACGGGGCATTGTGAAACAGATCAATAAATTCTGGGCTACAGAGATCAAGCACGGTTCCGGGGGCACGGCAACCAGAGGAGATTATTTTTGCACATTGGTCAATGCCAGCCGCCACGGCATCAGCTAGGATTGCGTCATTGATAATAGGTTTTTCACGGACAATGTAGGTTACCGGAGTTGCGGTTTCTTTGACAATGGTTTCGATGAAAAGACGATCCATGACGGTCTCGCCAGTATTATCTCCCAGATAAAGCAGCCAGTCGGCACCACCTAAAGCTAAGAAAAAGTCACTCTCCAGCCATTTACCAAATGCACCGTCATCAACCACCCGGTCAAGTTCTGCAGATAGATCAAATTGCGAGGCCACCCCAAAATCAATAACATTGCCAGCAACTGCAAATTTTGCCGCCAGGCTCAAGGGTGAGTCGGCCTCTTCTACCCTCTGTTTCAACTCAGGATATAGTGCCAATGCCTTCTTGGTACTCTCATCCTTGATCTCTTTGAAGGGATCTTCAACCCCGCTATAGCGACTGATCATATCATAGAGTTTGATTGAGGTTTTAGGTGGAGGATCATCCAGTTTAATCTCCGCAAAGTCATCAGCAAATTCACGGAGCATGGCACAACAGTCAGTCTCTGAAATCTTCAGCAGACGACCGACCCGGACAATCTGGTTCATGAAGCAAGGTAAACAGTCGAGATAAGTTTTCATAATCACAGCTTTTTTTGTAATGTCAAAATAATACCGGAAATAATCATGACAATCCCGATACCGTGAAACCAGAAAAATCTTTCACCTAAAAAGAGAACTGCCATAATTGTTCCAAAAACGGGCGCAAGATGAATAAAAAGACCGGCCCGATTGGCTCCGATCAACT
>DAOWHJ010000059.1 GCA_030641485.1 Pseudomonadota bacterium | reverse complement strand
GCAAAAGTCATTGTTGATCAAAGTGAACGTAAAACGATGATCATCAAACAACTTACCGAGATCGAAAGCAAGCTTGGCGGCAAGATCATCGAGGACCCTGAACTATTAGAGACCGTCACCAACATAGTCGAGTACCCACATGCAATTGTCGGCTCTTTTGATCAAAGCTTTCTCCAGCTTCCGGAAGAAGTCTTGATCTCGGTAATGCGTCACCACCAGAAATATTTCTGTCTCCGGGATAGCGCCGGAACTCTGATGGCAAACTTTATCACCGTCAACAACACTGTCGCCAGAGACTCCGATGTCGTCGTCAAAGGTAACCAGAGAGTTCTTCTGGCCCGATTAAATGATGCCCGTTTTTTCTATCAAGAAGATCTCAAGGTACCTCTGGATGAGTTTGTTGAACGGCTGAAGAAAGTCGTCTTTCAAGCCAAACTAGGCACCTCATTTGCAAAAGTTGAACGTTTCAAAAGTCTGGCTGAATTTTTAGCAGCAAAACTCAGCCCGGCTAAAAAAGCAGAAATCAGTCGCACAGCATGGCTCTGCAAGGCTGATCTCGAAAGTAATATGGTCTGTGAATTTGCAGACCTGCAGGGAATTATGGGCCGTGAGTATGCTCGGGTTGCCGGAGAAACTGACGAAGTTGCAATTGGTATCCATGAACACTATATGCCAACTGGCGCAGGCGGCACCCTACCCAGCAATGACTGCGGTGCACTGGTCGGCATTGCCGACAAAATAGACACCATCACTGGCTGTTTCGGTATTGGATTACAACCAACTGGCAGTGCAGACCCTTACGCCTTACGTCGGCAGGCTTTAGGAATTATCAATATCTGTCTTGACCGAAATTATAGTCTCTCATTGAAAGAGGTAGTCGGCAAAGCCTTGGAACTTTTACAATCCAAAATCGACCGCCCTGCAGATACGGTGGCCATCGAAGTGATTGATTTCATCAAGGGTCGTCTTTTTCACAGCCTGACCGCAGCAAGAATTCCAGCAGGTGTAATTGAAGCGGTGCTGGCGACTGGTTTTGATGACATTGTCACGACGGTAAAGTCTATCAACGCTCTTGACCGGTTTAGACATCGTGATGATTTCACAGATCTGCTAACCGCTTTTAAACGGATCATGAATATCACCCGCAAAGAAAAATCGCGCTACACCCTGTACCCGGACAAGCTGACAACCGATGCCGAAACAGAGCTTTACAACGCTTGGCAAAAGGTTGCCAATGAAATAAATGAACACCTCAGCAAGAATGATTATGATCAAGCCTTAAGCAAGGTTGCCGAATTGAAAATAAGTGTTGATTCATTTTTCAATGAGGTCATGGTTATGGTTGACGATCAGGATATACGTGAGAATCGTTTAGCCCTGTTACAGGGAATTGCCGGTGATTTCAAAAAGATTGCCGATTTTGCTAAACTGTAGTGTATATACACCTTTAATAAAGAAGAGACTTACTCCGGTAGGTCGCTAAATTTTAGCCATAACCTGAAAATCTTATTTTTTATGGAGACTTCTGCAAATGAACGATAAATTTGTCTACAGCTTTGGCGGCGACTACACTGAAGGCGATGCCAGCATGAAGAATCTGCTTGGTGGCAAAGGTGCAAACCTGGCTGAAATGATTAAAATTGGTGTCCCGGTCCCCCCCGGTTTTACAATTACAACGGCAACCTGTGTCGGCTTTTATGAGAACCAGAGCAAATACCCTGACGGCCTTGAGGACCAGGTTCGAGCTGCACTAAGCAAAACTGAAACAAGTATGAACAAAGGCTTTGGCAGTGACTCGCAACCTCTTCTCTTTTCAGTCCGCTCCGGAGCCCGGGTTTCAATGCCCGGCATGATGGATACAGTCCTTAACCTGGGGCTCAACGATGAGACAGTCAAGGGTCTGATAGCCGGTTCCGGCTGTGCCCGATTTGCCTATGACAGCTATCGCCGCTTCATTCAAATGTACGGTAACGTCGTCTTGGGAATTGAGGGGGGAAAACTCGAGGTTTTACTCGAAAAAGCAAAAGAGAAAAAAGGCGTTGAGCTTGACACGGAACTTGAAGCTGATGATCTCAAGCAGCTGGTGATCGACCTTAAAATACGAGTTAAAGAGCTGACCGGCAATGACTTCCCTGACGATCCCTATGACCAACTTTGGGGAGCCATCAGTGCGGTTTTTGATTCATGGAACACCAAACGGGCCGAAACCTACCGACGACTCAACAGCATCCCGGACCATTGGGGAACCGCAGTCAACGTCCAGGCGATGGTCTTTGGCAATATGGGCGATGAGTGTGCCACCGGAGTAGCCTTCACCCGTGACCCATCAACTGGGGATAACCTCTTCTATGGCGAATTTCTGATCAATGCCCAAGGTGAAGATGTAGTTGCTGGCATCCGCACCCCACAGCCAATCAATGAAGTCGGTCGTCAGGACTCTGAATTAGCCTCGCTTGAGACTGTGATGCCTGATCTCTATAAGGAGCTGGTTGAAGTCTATAAAAAACTTGAAAAACACTACTGCGACATGCAGGACCTTGAATTCACAATTGAAAGTCATAAACTCTGGCTTCTGCAAACCCGGAGCGGGAAACGCACCGTAAAAGCCGCAATCAAGATCGCTCTGGATATGGTCGCTGAAGGATTGATTGACAAACAGGAGGCCATCATAAGGGTTGAAGCCGACAAACTCGACAACCTTCTCCACCCCACCCTCGACCCTGATGCAGATAAGAATCTCCTCGCCAAAGGTCTGCCCGCCTCTCCCGGTGCCGCTTGTGGTGAAATCGTTTTCAACGCAGATGAAGCTGAGACCTTAAGTGCGGATGGGCATAAAGTAATTCTGGTCCGGGCTGAAACCTCACCTGAGGATATCAACGGCATGAATGCAGCTCAGGGGATTCTAACCTCACGCGGGGGAATGACCTCACACGCAGCCGTGGTTGCTCGAGGCATGGGTAAATGCTGTGTTGCTGGTTGTGGTGCAATCGTTGTTGATTATAACAAGAACACATTTAAGGTTGGCGAATTACTTTTCAATAAAGGTGACATAATCACTCTGGATGGCTCAACCGGTGAAGTCTTTAGCGGCAAAATTGCAACTATCACCCCGCAACTTGACAGTGATTTTCGGACTTTCATGTCTTGGGCTGACGAATTTCGAAAACTGAAGGTCCGCACCAATGCAGACACTCCACACGATGCCGAAGTAGCCCGAGATTTTGGAGCTGAAGGCATTGGCCTCTGTCGAACTGAACATATGTTCTTCGAAGAAGAACGTATCAAAGCCGTAAGAGAGATGATTTTAGCTGACAATTTAGCCGGCCGTGAAGTTGCCTTGGCTAAACTTTTACCAGAACAAAAAAGTGATTTCATTGGCATTTTCAAAGCCATGGACGGGCTTCCGGTAACCATTCGTTTACTCGATCCACCACTCCACGAATTCCTGCCCCAAAACGACAAGGACATTGAGGAACTTGCTGAAATCATAGGTGTTCCATTGGCAGCTTTGAAGGAGCGGATCGACGCTCTACATGAGTTTAATCCGATGCTAGGGCACCGGGGTTGTCGCCTGGGAATCACCTACCCTGAAATATACGCAATGCAAGTTCGAGCAATCATTGAAGCGGCCTGTGAGGTTGCAAAAGCGGGGGGTACAGTTATCCCTGAAATCATGATCCCACTGGTCGCAGATGTCAATGAATTAAAATTCTTAAAAGATAGAAGTAAAACTATCTGTGACAAAATCATCTCGGCATCAGGTATCGAATTAGACTATATGATCGGCACCATGATCGAGTTACCGCGCGCCGCTCTCACCGCGGATGTCATTGCGCAAGAGGCCGAATTTTTCTCTTTCGGCACCAATGATTTAACCCAGACTACCTATGGTTTAAGCCGCGATGATGCCGGTAAATTCCTCTCTGAGTATACCGACAAAAAAATCTTTGCCAACGATCCTTTTGTCAGCATTGACATTGACGGAGTTGGTGCGCTGATTGAAATTGGCGTCACCCGGGGCCGTACAACCCGGCCCAACCTCAAGGTCGGCATATGTGGCGAGCACGGCGGTGAACCTAAATCAATTGCCTTTTGCCACCGCACCGCTTTAGACTACGTCAGCTGTTCACCCTTCAGGGTACCGATTGCCCGACTGGCTGCGGCCCAGGCTGCTTTAGCTGATAATTAGCAGAGTGATGATGACATTGCCCGCAACCCAATTAAGCAGCTATAGTTAAAGTGAAGCTCGCTTCGCCCACTTCGAAGGGGACACGGCTCAGCCCGCCACGGGCTGAAGCCCGGTCTGGAGACATGTCCCCACATCGAGATGACTGGAATACTTCATTTAATTTTAGTCTGACCGATGTTTACGAAACCCTGCTCACGGCTTTTGGCCCGCAACATTGGTGGCCGGCAAAAGGGCCTGAAGAGATGATTATCGGTGCCCTTTTAACCCAGAATACGACATGGAATAATGTCGAAAAAGCGCTCTCTAATTTACGCAAAAACAAACTACTTTCATTCTCGGCAATTCTGTGTACTACCATCTCCCAACTAGAAGAAAGAATCAGACCATCGGGCTATTTCCGCCAGAAAAGCCAGCGACTTATGGGCTTAGCTGAGGCAATAGTTAACACCGGAGGCCTGCAGCAACTCAAAACAATGGCGACCCCTAAACTTAGGGAGTGGTTCCTGAACCGAAAAGGGGTTGGTCCAGAAACCGCCGACAGTATTCTTCTTTACGCATTCAATCGGCCAACATTTATCATAGATACCTACACATTAAGGGTCTGCAAACGCCACCAATGGCTACAAGACTCAGATGACTATACTTCGGCCCAAGAAATGTTTATGCAAAAACTGCCAGAAGATGTTGCTATTTACAATGAATTTCATGCCTTACTGGTCCAAATAGGAAAAAATTTCTGTCGCGCCAACAATCCGCTATGTCATAAGTGCCCACTCGGAGAATTTCTTGATCATTAGTAACGTATCAGGTTATTGCCTTATTTCAACAATCAAGTAAATGACCTGATAAGAACACCTGCCTACGGACTTTGATCCGTATTAAACTAAACTAAAGAGAGACCCATGAGCATAAACAACCCCAAGTCCCAAAATACAGTTATTGATGCAAGACAAGCAATTTTCGATAAAATTTTCAAGGAAAACCAGGATCTTCGCGACCAAAACCAAGAACTCAGCAGAACACTATCTAGCTTTGAAGGTTTAGCCAGAGAACGGGAAGAGCAACATAAACGATTTGAAGAGCTGGAAGAGAAAATTTTAAAAGCAGACAACCTCAACAACCTGGCAGCAGAGGTACAGAGGCGATTAGCCACTGAATTTGACATCCCAATTGCCAATATCGCTCTCATAGATAGTGTGCAAAAGAGCTCTGGTTTAGAATTTCAGCATGTTTTGGACTCTGTAGACAAGGTACAAAAAACAGGTATTAATCCGACAATCACATCTATCAG
>DAOWHJ010000147.1 GCA_030641485.1 Pseudomonadota bacterium | reverse complement strand
CGCAGGTTGCCGGCATCGATCCATTGCTGAACCATGATATGAGCCCTGGCCTCCAATTGGAAGCTACGTTTTTCGGCATCGATGCTGTAATCGTTTTTGAGAGCTCGTTCGATATCGACTGGGTGGGTATCATGCCCCTCGATCAAGTTGCTGTAGTAACAGTTCATGGCCCGAACCAAATGAGCCAATGCCGTCAAAACGCCTTCAGGCAAACTCCGGCGAAATCCCGCCGCACTTGCGGCAACTTCAACCGCCAGGTCGGTCAATTCCAAACGGCACCTTGAACCTTCGCCTACCAACATCGGTTCCATCAGGCCGGTGGATTCACCACGGTCTTCTCTTATGAAGGCCGCTTTTGTGTCCGTTTTCATGTCCGCTTTTGTATCGTTCATATACACTTATATATCATATAGATATACACATTACAAGCTTATTCATTGATACTCACATGACCGATTACAGTACCATTTAAATCCGAATTAATTGGAGATTAATTAGTGGCTGTCCCCAATTAAATCTGGCCGGGGCGCAGACAGGGGCAAGGGTTAGGAGCTTAGTTTGGTTTTTTCTGGAGTATATTCGGGAATTATCTCTTGCAGAATTTCTTTTATTCCCTCGCCGTCAAAAGCTTTGGCTTTCTCTTTGAGGATGAGGAGCTTATTATTTATCTCTGAATAAGTTTTGCCGTTGCCGCGCAAGACCATAATTTTATGGTGGCGGGTTGGAACTACACCTTCGCCTTCGGTGATAAGTTCTTCGTAGAGTTTTTCGCCGGGACGAAGGCCGATATATTTGATGGCGATTTCGGTGTCGGGTTCGCGGCCGGCGAGGAGGATGAGATCGCGAGCCATTTTGTCGATTTTAATCGGTTCACCCATTTTGAGGATAAAAATTTCACCCCCCTGCCCCATCGCTCCAGCCTGAATAATGAGGCGGGATGCCTCTTCGATCGACATGAAGTAACGGGTGATTTCGGGATCCGTGATGGTGACCGGGCCACCGAGCTCAATCTGGCGTTTAAAAAGAGGGATAACTGAACCGGAAGAACCCAAAACATTACCAAAACGAACCGCCTGAAAGATGGTGTTATGGGTTTTTTGCGTTGGGGTAGCATAGCTCAGGGTGCCATCCCATTTCTCTTTGGTACAGGAAAGCATGATCATTTCGGTGAGGCGTTTGGAGGCGCCCATGACATTGGTCGGACGCACGGCTTTATCAGTTGAAACCAGGACGAAACGTTCAACATCATGGATGATGGCGGCTTCGATCAGGCATTTAGAGCCCACAACATTGTTGGAAATTGCTTCCCAAGGATTGAGTTCAACCAGGGGAACATGCTTGTAGGCAGCGGCGTGAAAGATGACAGAAGGTTTATGAGTGCCAATGATAGTGTTGATGAGATTAAAGTTCTGGACTTTGCCTAGAAACGGCTGACAATTGGTAAAATTGAATTCGTGTTCGAGCTCCATCTGGATAGTGTAGAGATTCTCTTCACCAGCGTCAAGAAGGAGGATTTGGGACGGTTGGAAGCGGATGATCTGGCGACAGAGTTCAGAACCAATAGAGCCCCCGGCACCGGTGACGAGGATGGTTTTATTAGTGAGAAAATTGCCGATCTCAGCCTGCTCAAGGTGGACTTCTTTACGACCGAGAAGGTCTTTATATGAGATATCGCGCATTGTTTTAATTGAGGCACGACCGTCGATAAGTTCTCCGAGACCGGGCAGAACTTTGTAGTCAATGCGGGTTTGCAGACAGAGTTCGTTAAGGCGTTTCATCTGGTCGCCGGTAAGGGCGGAGATGGCAATCAGAAGTTCTTCGGCATTAACCCGGATACAGTGCTCTTTGATATCTTCGACAAGACCGAGAATGGGGATGTTATGGATTTTCAAACCGACCTTGGCGGGGCTATCATCAACGAGGCCGACAACCGTATAGGGCAGAACCGGATTACCTTGGATTTCACGGATAATCTGTTCGGCGGCGTCTCCAGCACCGACCAGGAGAAGACGTTTTTTGTTTTGATCACGTTGAGTCTCAACCAGGGTGCGTGATCCGGTGACACTCTGATAGAAAAAACGAATGCCAACCCGATGGCCGCTGATCAAAAGAAAGGTAAGAATCGCGTCCAGGGGAAATATCGAACGGGAAAAACCATTGAAACGGTTAACAAAAAGGATGATGGCAACGATCATGAGAAAGGAGACCAGAATTGCCTTTAAAATATTTAATAGATCACTGAGGCTGGTATAACGCCACATACCGCGATAGAGACCAAAAGCATAAAAGACCGGAATTTTAATAATAACCAGCAGAGGTAAAGCGGTAACGAATTGGGTAAAGGTGGGGCCGTAGAACCAACCTGAGAAACGAAACTTATAGGCACCATAATGGGCCAGGATTATCAGGGCAATATCCGTAATCAGGATAACCCAGAAGTTTTTTTTCTGAATGAAGAGATTGAAAAATTTCAGCTGGCTATGGAGTGAGTTGGGCATATTTATTTACCGACGACATGATGGCAGTTATATTTCTGTTTCAACGCGGGTTTGGGTCTTCTGGGGCGGTTGGTTGTGTTCAGATTTAAAACTGGGCTTTTATACTTATTTGGTTAGATAAGCAAGTAGTTTTCGGGGTTGAGGGTGAAAATCAGGGTCTAAGGTTAAAGTCAATAAATGAGGATATCATGGTTGATGGAAATTGTTCAAAAAAGTCTTTTGCCCCATCTTATGATGAGGGCTTAAAATAGTCAAAAAAACGGGGCATGATTTGAGGTGAAAATAGGCGGGTCACATTTGATAATAGGGGCGATCAGGGGATGACGCTTAAATTCCTGATTGAGAAAGTTGCGTATGGGTTTACGCTGCCAGTCACGGGGGTGAATAAAATCCCCGTAAAGCGACAGATCACCGGCGTAAAAATCACGAACTCTAAGCCCTTTACTCTCAACACTAAATAACGGCAAATTGAAAATTGCTAGGTTGAGAAAGGTTATTGCCTGATGGTTTTCTGCCACGAAATTTAAGGTCTGCCGCGCCTCTGCCAGGGCTTCAGACGGGGTGCCAAAGAGAAGATATACATAAGTTGCGATTCCTGCCCGCTTGAGATTGGCAAGGACCAAAGCAACACGTTCTAAAGCAATACCCTTCTTCATTGCTTGCAAAACTTCTGGGGCCCCCGACTCAACCCCCAATTTCAACATCACACATCCCGACCGACGCAACTCAAAACAGAAATCAAGCTCTAACAGATCATCCTCTATTCGGATAAAACCATACCATTCAACCCCTGGAGGTGCTTTTGCCAAAGCTCGCAACAGGGCCGGACTCATGGCGTTATCGAGAAAATGGATCAGGCTATATTGGGTTTCATTTAGTAACTGGTCAAGTTCGGTCAGAACAATTTTTGGTGCAACCTGCAGATAACGACTCCCCTCAGCTTTTTCCGGACAGAATGTACACCGGTTCCAGTAACAACCAGAGGATGCCGCATAGGGTAAGATTCGACCGGGAGCAAGATATTTCAACTCCGAAAACTTGCTATAATCAGGCTGAAAATGTGAATCCAGCGATTCTGCACCTAACAATTCAAGCAATTTGCCCTCGCCGGGGCCAGCTATCAGGTGGTCAATCATGTCGCAAAATGGATTATTCCAACCCGGCCGTGAACTCCACGAAGTAATAAGTCCGCCACCGACCACGATTTTGAGTTCGGGAAAGCGTTGCCGACAAAAGCCGATCATGGCAAATGTCGTCAGCGCCTGACTGAGGTAGTTTAAGGAAAAACCGATAAATAGAGGCTTGCAGAGATCACATAATTCTGGCAGGCGCTGACTAAAAAAAGGATAATATATATTCGCTTCGGGGTGTGCGGCAGCCCCAAGTAGATCTTGACTGCGCAAAGGTGAGAGTTTTTCATCCTGATAGTTAGCCAGAGATAGCGCTAAACCCCGACTCTTACCAACCACCTCGACCACCCGATTAACATCAGCTACAGCCCGCTTGTAACGATCAAAATTTTGATATGTGGAAAGCGTGCTCAACGCCACTCGATTTTTCTCAACATGGCGACCGGCTCTCAGACTCCAAGTATCATTAACATCAAGCTGCTGCTTAAGAATAAAATCCAAGCCCTCAAGATTTAAATCTGCAACGTTACAACCAACACCATGCCCTTTCAGAACTCCGGCAAGCTGCGCAATTCCGGCGGGCGGTTCAGAGGGTTTCGCCACCGGCGGATAGATCAATAAAATTTCACTCATGCTGTTATCTATATCGATTTTCATCTCTTTTAGCAATTTGAAAGTTAAAAATCATTGCTATAGCGGATACGTTATGTTATCTCGCTTTCGCTGCTCAAACACCCATAAATATGAACAAGAGTTACGTTTAAATGTTGTCAGAAACCAAGCAAAAAGATAAACACCCAGGCCCAAATGGTCCTCAAACACCAATTGTCGCCTTGGTCATCCCGCTCTACAATCACGCTGCGACCTTGGCTAAAGTTGTGGTTGAGGGGCAACGCTTTACCGATTTGCTCATAGTCGTTGATGATGGCAGTAGCGATGGGGCAACTGAAGTACTTAACAAACTGCCTCACTCAGTCCATATTCTCCGCCACCCGCAAAACCTCGGCAAGGGAGTTGCCATCTTAAGCGGTGCCCAAAAAGCCCTAAAGCTTGGAGCCACTCATATCATCACGATTGATGCCGATGGTCAGCACTTCAGCGATGATATTCCGCTTTTCATTACCGCCCTCCAGAAAAGCCCCGAAGCCATAATCGTCGGCTGTCGTAACTTTGCCAAAACCTATGTCCCAAAAAGCTCCAACTTTGGCCGGAGTTTCTCAAACTTCTGGTTTCGGGTCCAGACTGGCCAAAAAATCGGTGACAGTCAGAGCGGTTTTCGCGCCTATCCCTTAGATCTATTCAAGGCCTTTAACTGGCGCGAAAAACGTTACGCTTTTGAAAATGAGATTCTGGTTCGGGCAACGTGGTCAGGAATTAAGATTAACGAAATTGAGATCGGGGTCTACTACCCGGCCCACCATGAACATATCTCCCATTTTCATCGACTTTGGGACAATGTCCGCTTAAGTTTTCTCAATACCCGCTTAACAATTCGCTCAATGCTGCCTTGGCCCCACAATCAGATCAACACCGATGGGCCTCCCAGTGAGCCGGTTTCAATAATGCACCCCCTCAAGAGCTTAAGACTTCTCTTAAAGGAAAATGCCTCGCCCAAACGCCTGGCAATTGCAGTCGCCTTAGGGGTGTTGATCGGAGCCCTGCCACTTATCGGCATGCGGGCAATGATTCTCTTGATGCTGACCGGCTATTTTCGCCTCAACAAGATTGTGGCTCTGGCCGCAGGCAATATCTGTACGCCGCCCTTTGTCCCGGCCCTGTGCATCGAAATTGGTTACTTTATACGGCACGGCTCCTGGCTAACTGAGATATCATTTAAGACCCTAGGCCATCAGGCTCTGGAAAGATTTTGGGAATGGGGCTTAGGCTCTCTCGTCGCCGGACCGCTACTGGCAGCTTTTTTTGGCTTGTTGACTTTCGTTATGGCAACCAAAATTAAACATAAAAGATCTCAGTCATGAGCATAAAAAAGAGGACTGAGACCACTGAAAACTGGAGCAGCCGCAGCATTGGCACCGGCTGGCAACATCGGTTCTTCTATTTTTTAATCCGTCTTGGCGGCCGCCATATTGCCTACCCATTCCTCTATCCAGTAGTCCTCTATTACCTTATTTTCCGCCCGGACCAACGGCGCAAAAGTAGATATTACCTGGATCGGCGTTTTCCCAACCGCCGGGGCTTTGCCGCTCTCAAGGATAGCTACAGAATGATTATGGGATTGAGTCAATCACTGGTGGACCGAGCTCTGGTCGGGATTTGCGGCCCCCGGATACTTCACACCGAATTCCCCAAAGGAGAGCAGCTGTTTAATTTGGCCGCCACCGGCAAGGGTTTGATTATTCTCACCACTCACGTCGGCTGCTGGCAGGCAGCGATGATCTACTTAAGTAAATTGGAGCGTCCGGTCCACATGCTCATGCAACAGGATGAGGGCGATATTGACCGGCACTATTTCGAACACTCCGGCGAAAAAAATCCTTTCCACATTATTGACCCCACCGGCTTTTTAGGCGGCACTTTAGAGATGGTTGCCGCCCTGAAACAGGGAGATGTCGTCTGCATCATGGGCGACCGCCTGAAAGGGGCTCAAGAGAACAGTTTAGCTGTCGATTTTCTCGGAAGTCCGGTAAAATTCCCTCTCGCGGGCTGGAAACTAGCCGCAGTCACCGGGGCCCCGCTGGCAATCCTCTTCCCCCTCAAAACCGGCCCCGACCACTACTCTATTGACCTAGCTGAAGTTATCAATGTCAACCCCAAAGATGCACGACCACTCCAACGTCTGCACCCCTACCTGAGCCGCTATGTCAAAAGTTTAGAGAATCTTTGCGCAAAAGAACCGTACCAGTTTTTTAACTTTTATGATATGTGGAACCAAGATGAGAAAATTTAATTCACAGCTGTCTAATAGAGGAAATTATGGATCTTGAAAAAATAACGACGGGCATTTCAAAAGAGATCTCCTCGACATTGAAAATCATGCACAAAGCTAAAACTGCTGAAGAGAAACTCAAATACAGTGAATCCATAAAAAACTTATGTGAGTCACTCGGGGTTTTCTTCGATTTTTTTGACAATATGGCACCGTACGGCTATATTGGCGACGAAGATGATGAAGATAAATGTGACGAATACACTGGACCGGTCCCATTTTAACAAAAAAATCAAACTTTCAGGAAGACAACTATAATGACAAACACTGACCTTAAAGAACAACTGAAAAAGATAATCGTTGAAGAGTTAAATTTGGAGGAGATTGAACCGGGTGAGATTAAAGATGACGACCCCCTCTTTGGTGATGAGGGTTTGGGCTTAGATTCGCTGGATGCAGTTGAGTTGGTAGTTCTTATTCAAAAACATTTCAGTGTCGAAATCAAAGATATGGAAGAGGGCCGTGAGGCTCTGGCTTCAATTGACTCTCTCGCCGATTTCATTAATACGCGCCAGGCTGATTAGAGAAAAACATGGAACCCAAAAACATTACCAGTAAGCCTTTCACCGATCAGCGACCCGGAACTTCGGGGCTGCGAAAAAAAGTTGCAGTTTTCCAGGAGCCCCACTATCTCGAAAATTTTGTCCAGTCGACCTTTAACGCTCTGGATGGAGTTCAGGGAAAGAAAATCGCGGTTGGTGGTGATGGCCGCTTCTATAATCTCAACGCCCTGCAAACCATTATTCGGATGGCCGCCGCCAATGGAGTCAAAAAAATTCTTATTGGTCAAAACGGAATTCTCTCAACCCCGGCGGCCTCCTGTATTATCCGAAAGTACAAACTTGACGGAGGCTTCATTCTCTCTGCCAGCCATAACCCCGGCGGCCCTCAGGGTGATTTCGGCATCAAATTCAACTCTGCAAATGGGGGCCCGGCCCCGGAGAAACTAACCGAAAAGATTTTCCAGGAAAGTCTCACCTGTGAAGGTTACCTGACCACTGACAGCCCGGACATTGATCTCAGCCAACCAGCTACTTTAGAACTTGGGCCCATGCAAGTTGAGATTTTTGACCCGGTCAAAGATTACGCTGATCTTATGGCAGAGATTTTTGACTTTGACTTAATTGCAAAACTTCTACAAAATCCGAAGTTTAATTTCTGCTTTGACGCCATGCACGCGGTGACCGGACCCTACGCCCAGGAGATCTTTGTCAAACGTTTAGGCGCCCCAGCAAAGTCACTCTTAAACTGCACCCCAAAACCTGACTTTGGCGGGGGCCATCCTGACCCTAACCTGAAATATGCTGAAGATCTGGTCAAAGTGATGTTTGCCGACAATGCCCCTATTTTTGGGGCCGCCTCAGATGGTGATGGTGATCGAAATATGGTTTTAGGGGGTAATTTTTTCGTTAACCCCAGTGACTCTGTGGCGCTGATTGCCGCTAACGCCCACCTGATTAAGGGCTACAAAAACGGTATCAAAGGGGTCGCCCGCTCAATGCCGACGAGCTGCGCCCTGGATGCAGTGGCCCAAGCCTTAAATATCGAATGTTTTGAAACCCCGACCGGTTGGAAATTTTTTGGAAACTTACTTGATGCCGGACGTTTGAGTATCTGCGGAGAGGAGAGCTTCGGCACCAGCTCCGACCATCTCCGCGAAAAAGATGGTCTCTGGGCGGTGCTCTTCTGGCTCAATCTTATCGCCCTGAAAAAGATGAGTGTAAAAGAGATCGTCAACGAACACTGGCAGCGTTTCGGGCGCAACTACTATTCCCGGCATGACTATGAAGAGGTCGATAGTAAGATTGCCAAACAAATTGTCAACCGCCTCAGAGAGCGCTTTACAGAACTAAAGGGTTGTAAATTTGGACCCTTAGAAATCACCCAAGCCGATGATTTCTCATATCTCGACCCCATTGATGGTGAGCTCTCAGAAAACCAGGGCTTACGACTACTTTTCAAAGATAAATCAAGAATCATCCTGCGCCTCTCCGGCACCGGCACCAGCGGTGCAACCTTACGACTCTATTTTGAAAAAGTCGAAGAAGAGAAGGCTAAAATGAACCTTGATGCTCAAGTCGCACTGACCCCACTCATAACCCTGGCCGAAGATCTGACCAATCTCAAAAAATTAACCGGCAGATCAGAACCGACAGTTATCACTTAACTATTTTCAGGTTTCGCCATGCCCGACAATCCTCATTGCCACAGCTTAACAGATCAACGCGGGGCTGGTATTCTGCTGCATTTAACCTCGCTACCGAGCCCCTGGGGCATCGGTGATCTGGGCCCCGAAGCCGAAAACTTTCTCAATTTTCTGAAAGAATCGGGGCAAAGTTGCTGGCAATTTCTACCTTTAGGTCCAACCCGCGCAGTTCACGGGCACTCCCCCTACATGAGTACCTCATCTTTTGCCGGAAACCCACTCCTGATAAGCCCCGACTACCTGCTTAACCATGGCTGGATAAGTTCAAAAGAGCTTGCCGACAAACCCGATTTTTACCAATACCTAGTCCGCTTCAAAGAGGTTTCCACGTACAAGGAGAGTCTCTTTGCGAAGGCCTTTACCAAGTTTTGCGCAGAACCTGTCGAGCCGGAAGGTTTCACTAAGTTTTGCGCTAACACCCCTTGGCTTGATGACTACACTCTCTATGTCGCTCTCGGCGAAAAATTTTCCGGCCAGCCTTGGTATGAATGGCCTGAAAAAATCGCTCGCCGTGACCCTGAAACCCTGGAAGCCCAAGCTCATAAACTAAGCCACAGAATAAATTATCACAAATTCATCCAATTTATTTTTTCTGAGCAGTGGTTTGCATTCAAAGAGAAAGCCCGAATCCGAGGAATCAAATTGATCGGCGACGTCCCCATCTATGTCGCTTCTGACAGCGCTGACGTCTGGGCTCATCAAGGGTGCTTCCAACTCGACCCGAATACTCTGCAGGCTAAATTTGTCGCCGGAGTGCCGCCCGACTACTTCAGTGAAACCGGCCAAATCTGGGGCAATCCACTCTATAAATGGGGTTCTGAAAACCGGCCCAACCAAGCCGTAATCAACTGGTGGCGATCGCGCCTGCAACGCTTGGCCGAGCTTGTCGATATCATCAGGATTGATCATTTCCGGGGATTTGAGGCCTTCTGGCAGGTTCCGGCATTGGCTGAAACTGCGGCCGAAGGTGAATGGATTCAAGGGCCGGGAGCAATGCTCTTCACAGCCCTTGAAGAGACCATAAAGAATCTACCCATCATTGCTGAAGACTTGGGCTCAATCACACCGGCCGTAGAAGAGCTCAAAGACCGCTTTGGCTTTGCCGGAATGAAGGTTCTCCAGTTCGCTTTTGATGGTCAGACTGACAACCCCTACCTACCCTGGAATTTCACCTCAACCAACTGCGTCATCTACAGCGGCACCCACGATAACGAAACCACGCTGGGGTGGTATCTTGATGTGAGTGTTGATAAAAATTCAAAAGAACTGGCCCGACGCGCCAGCAACAGTAACGGCAATGCTATACACTTAGATTTCATCAATCTGGCATATGCCTCAATTGCCGCTTTAGCGATCATTCCAATGCAGGATATCTTAGGCTTCGGCAGTGATTGCCGTATGAACCACCCGGGCTCCATCGAACGCAACTGGGCCTGGCGCAGCGCCCCGCGCTTCATCACCAATGAGATAAGCCAGATGTTGCTTGATACGGCAACATTCTATAACCGTCTGCAATCAAACAAATAGTAACTCAAAAAGTAAAGTCGGGTAACAAACGTGCGGCATTTTCAATAAAAATATCATCCAATTCGCTCTCCGAAAACCCCAGGCCAGCAATTTTTTCAGCATTTGCCGCGACTCCCGGAACCCCAGGAAAATCGGTACCAAAGATATAGCGCTGCGAAAACTTTGCCATTTTCGGGTAGTAAGTCAGTAAGTTTTTCGGCGGCAATCCCGAAAGGTCAATATAGACATTTTCATGACGCATCACCATAAACTCTGCCAGTTGATACCACCAACCCCGCCCGCCGTGACATAAAATCAGATTAAGCTCAGGAAAATCAACTGCAACATCATCGTAATCATAGGGGTCAGCATGCCGCAGTCGGGTTCCGGGGAAAATCGAGGTCCCGGCGTGCAGCATCAGCGGCAGGTTGCGATCCTGGCAGATCTCATAGACCGGGTAGAGTCGTTTATCATTGACATGGTGCTGACAATGAACCCCATGAATTTTAAGCCCTTTCACCCCTAAATCGAGCTGGCGTTCAAATTCGGCCACCGGATCCTTATGAACCTCAGGGTTCAGCGCCCCAAAAGGGATGTATTGGGGGTAGCGCTGACTTACCTCTAGCGCCCTTTCGACCGGTAACACCCCAGCCGTATTCACCGCATACTCCGGCAATAAAACCCCGCCAATTACTCCTTCGGCAACCAGAACCTGATGAAAAGCATCAATATCAAGTTCACCGGCTTCGTTGAAAATATCCCGCCAAAACGGCCCGGTCTCCATCCAGAGTTGCCGAGCTTCTAATGACCACTCTAAATAGTGGCCGACATGAATATGAAAATCAAATATTTTACGCATAAAATTTCACCCTGCTAAAAGATTAATAAATGGGGTCAAGAGATGACCCCGCCCGGGATAGAGCTAAAGAGCTGTCCCCGCTCCGAGACCGGTTGAAATAATTCAAAGCCGAATATTTACTTTTTCACTTTCCATCTGACTAATTCAACATTACCATTCGGATGGGGATCGCTAGCATCGGAGGCTTAATGGTGTCAAGGGGAAAATAGTTGACAAAGAACTTTACCAAGTATATTGATTAGCCTCTCTTTTAAGAGAAAGTTATTCATCAGTAAGACCTTAAACTCAGGAGAGATCGAT
>DAOWHJ010000121.1 GCA_030641485.1 Pseudomonadota bacterium | reverse complement strand
TGAGCGAAGTGAGGAAGTGCCCTTGGGATGCGCCCCCTTTAGAATGTGATCAAATCATGATCCCACCGTAAGATAGAGTGAAGTTTTTTGTCGCGGTTTTCTGTTCGCGGTCAAGCCGCGTAAATCCCCCTTTTAGAACCTTTGCCTCTCGGCAAAGAACCATAAGGAGTCATTTATGTCTCGATTGGGGTCATTTCTTGACACGTGGCGGCCACATGACTCGTTCAAAACCAAAATCTTTACCCGCCACTTGTCAAGATGTGACCCCATTTATGAGGGCGCAGCAAAGTTCGTCGTTTTTTTCAATCTACCTACAGTCGATAGAACTCAGTCATAAGAAAAGATAACGACATAAGAACAGGTAACGATCTTTACGAATAGAAATAGGAATAGAGCTCTGTAGTTAAAACAAATCATCATCAGTATTGATGGCGTCTTAAATTAAGGCTAAGTCCCATAATTAAAATAGTAGGGCCCTGCTTTTTCGAGACCAGAAAAGGACTTGCACTTTATTATGAGGTATGACTATTATACGACGGTAGTGTTACGGTTGTTTATTTCACCAACCCTTTAGAGGTTGCCTAACCCGGCTAATCGGAACAAGATATCCTCAACATTTATTACCTTGGACAATTGCCATGTACCTACTGACGAGCCAAAAAAACTTTCAGCGTTTGAACCTCAGACAACCTATATTTACCATATTAGCCCTCTGGCTGTTCATCTTTGCCGCCCTACCCGGCTCAGCTTACAGTGCTGAACGTGTAGGTTACACTATCGGACCGGGTGATGTTCTTGAGATCTCGGTCTGGAAAGAGGAGTCTTTAAGTCGTGAAGTGATCGTTCCTCCAGATCGAGTGATCACCTTCCCCCTGATTGGTGATATTGACATTGCAACCATGACCGTTACTGATCTCCGCCAGGAGATCAGTAAACGCCTGCAGGATTATGTCCCTGAAGCCACGGTAACCGTCATGTTGCGCCAAATCAACTCGCTCAAAGCGTACGTGATCGGCAAGGTCAACAAACCCGGCTTGTTCCCCATCGACATGGAAACCACTGCGATGCAACTACTCGCAATGGCCGGCGGGCTCAATCCTTTTGCCGCCGACAGTAAAATTTATATTTTGCGCCATGAGAATGGCATCATGAAAAAGATCCCTTTTGACTATAATGAAGTTGAAAAAGGCAAAAATTTAAGCCAGAATATTGTCTTAAAACGCGGTGATGTCATAGTCGTCCCATAAACATAATCAACTAGAGACCAAAAACACTATGCAAGAAACTGAAGGCATCTCCCTAGAACAGATTTCGGGAATTATCAGGCGCCAGAAAAATCTCTTCATCGCGCTTTTCATTATTACTTGGCTGGCAGCAATTGCCTTAGCCCTGTTTCTACCTCCGGTCTACCGCGCCAACACCACAATTTTGATTGAAGAGCAGCAAATCCCCCAAGAATTTGTCCGAACCACCATAACCAGCTATGTCGAAGAGCGCCTCCAGATTATAACCCAGCAGATAATGAGTCGGCCCCGCCTCAAAGAGATTATCGACCGTTTCACACTCTATCCTAAAATGAAAAAGCGCCACACTCATGAAGAGATCATTGAACGACTCCGTAAAGATATCTCTCTACAGACGGTCAGCGCCGATGTCGTCGACCGCCGCACCGGACGTCCGAGTACCGCAACAATTGCCTTCAATCTCGCCTATGAAGGCAAAAACCCGAACACTGTCGCCAGAGTAACCAACCGTTTAGCGTCACTCTACCTTGAAGAGAATCTGCGCCAACGTGAAAAACGGGTAACCAACATTACCTCATTTTTAAGACAGGAGCGCAACGAGCTGGCAAAACAGATTAATGAGCTTGAGGAAAAACTCAGCCGTTTCAAACAAAAACATGGCCGTGAACTACCTGAATTCAACAATGTCAACCTCCAGGCAGTCAACCGCTTAAGCCGTGACCTAGAACAAAATCACATGCAATTAAGTTCTTTGCATGAACGTAAACTCTACCTCGAAGGCCAGCTCGCCAGCATCGACCCCCAACTAAACTCAACCCCTCTGCGCAGCGATGAGGGACGCCTGCTTCTACCTCCGGCTGAACGTCTAAAATCTCTACGATTACAGCTCCTAAGCCTTAAATCGCGCTACTCTAACAAACATCCAGACATCATCAAAACAAAACGCGAAATTGCCGAGCTTGAAGCCCAGGAGCCGGATCAGGTTTCAGCTGTGGCCGAATTGGAAGCGAAACAGGAACAGCTTGAAATCTTAAATCGTCGCCAAAAGAAACTCGAAGGTAAACTGGGCGCCAAACATC
Organism: Pseudomonadota bacterium; assembly: GCA_030641485.1. GTDB lineage: Bacteria > Desulfobacterota > Anaeroferrophillalia > Anaeroferrophillales > Tharpellaceae > Tharpella. The sequence goes on along the minus strand of DAOWHJ010000121.1, from coordinate 5,955 downwards.
CGGACCGAGTCAGTTTATCTAAGGAGATCAGCAGCCTCAAACTGGAGATTGAAAAGAGCAGTGTGGAGATCAAAAACCGTGATCCAAAAACCAACTTTACCGCGAAGAGTGTGACTAACCCCGCCTACATCAACATTCAGGTTCAGATCAAGTCGGCAAGCCTTGAAATTGCCGCACTCAAAGCCTCGATTCAACGAAATAAACAGAAGTTTGAAGAGTACCAACTTCGCCTTGAGAATGCACCACTGGTCGAAAGAGATTACAAAAGGATGATTAGAGAGCTGGAACAGGCTCAATTCCGCAATGCTGATGTCATCCAAAAACTTACCGAAGCCCAGGTTGCCCAAGAGATGGAAGAGTCGCAGCAGGGTGAACGCTTCACGATCATTGACCCGGCCTTAACTCCAGAAAGACCGGCCAAACCAAATCGACTGGCAATTGCCTTGATCGGTTTTGTCCTGGCCTTAGGTTTAGCCACCGGAGTTGCGGCTTTACGTGAAAACCTTAATACAACAATCAAAAATAGTGCCGATCTCGCTCGATTAACCGGACTGCCAATTTTAAGCACGATGCCCGTCATGGAGAATAATCAGGAACGCCGGCGCCGGCGCCTACGCTATGCCTTCATCATTCTATTTATAGTCGGAACTCTTGCGACCGCCCTTGCGGCAATCCATTTCTACTACCTGCCGCTCGATATTGTCTGGATAAAAATTATGCGCCGTATGGGAATATAGAGGATATTAATGTCACACGATAAACTAAAGAAAGCTCTGGCCCGAGCCCGCCAGGAGAACTCTGAAGGCCTCAAAACTGACCCCACCCCACTCGGGGCAGAAGCTTCAGTGCCAGTCGAACAGGAACCCCAGGCAACCACGCCCCCGCAAACTCTGAAGAGTGATAAAAACCTGGCCCAAGCACCTCTACAATCGGGCAACCAAGTAAAGGGAACAACTCAAACTCGGACCGAAGAACTCAACCATCAAAGTCTGGAAAAATTTAAGGTTATCTATGACTGCAGACTTCATCCCGCAGCCGACCAGGTTAAGATTCTACGCACCCAGATGCTGCAACGCCTCCTGCCCAGTGGGGGAAATTCAGTTTTAATTACGAGCCCAAGGCCTGGTGAGGGAAAAACTGTTAATGCAATCAGCTTAGCGATCAGCCTAGCTCAGGAGATCGAAAGAACTGTACTTTTGATTGATGCCAATCTCAGAAACCCGACAATAACTGAATACTTTGGCCTGCCCCAGGGCCTAGGCTTAGCTGACTACCTTCTCGGCAAGGTCTCGTTGCCTGAGATTTTGATTAACCCAGGCATCGACAAACTGACTATACTACCGGGCGGACGACCTTTAGCAACCTCATCTGAGGTCCTTGGGGCTTCGCGCATGGAAAATCTTGTCAAAGAGATGAAAGAGCGCTATCCTGAACGCATCCTGGTCTTCGATGGACCTGACATTCTAACCGCCGCCGACTCACTCCTGTTTTCAAGGTTCGTCGACGGTATAGTTCTGGTGGTTGAAGCCGAAGCCACGTCACGCAACGACATTAAGCTCGCCATTGATCGTATCGGCAAAGAACACCTCATAGGCACCATCCTCAACAAGGCCCGTGAATAAATTTAGAGATTTAAACTATGTACGAAGATTTTTACAACCTAGAAGAGAAACCTTTCGACCTCTTGCCCAACCCGCATTTCCTCTATATGAGCTCCGGCCACGACAATGCCTATACTCATTTAGAATATGCTGTATATGAAAACAAGGGCTTTGTTGTCATCTCTGGCGAGGTTGGCTGCGGCAAGACGACGCTGATCAACTATCTTCTCCGCAAAATCCCAACCGACCTTCACGTTGGCTTAATCAGTCACACTGATGTTGATCCTGAGCTTTTCTTCAAGCTCATCTGCCGCAGGTTTGAGCTTGAACACGATGGTCTCGACAAAGGGGAAATGATTATCCTCTTCCAGGATTTTCTCTTGCGCTCCCGACAAAAACAAATTCGGGTTGCCCTGATTATTGATGAGGCCCAAAACCTTCCAGATCGTACCTTAGAAGAGATTCGGATGCTCTCTAACCTCGAAGCGGAGAAAGAGCATCTAGTCCAGATCATCCTCGTCGGTCAACCAGAGTTACGACAAAAACTTAGACGCCCCCATCTCCGTCAATTTCTCCAGCGCATCACCGTCCATTACCACCTTGAAGGCTTAAAAGACCAAGATGAACTCAGAGAATATATCAGGCACCGGCTCCATGTTGCTGGCTGCCCAACCTATGCCACCCTTTTTACCGACCAGGCAATCTCTGCTGTCTGGGCTGAGAGCCAGGGTATTCCGCGCCTGATCAACTATATTTGTGATATGGCTCTGGTTCATGGTTATGCCGATGGCTTGACAACAATTGACGAAGAAACTATCAATGAAGTAATCGAAGCGCGCTCAGAAAGCTCCCTGTTTGGTGGCGAAGAACCAGACCTCAAAGAATATGAAGATCAAGTTGCCCAAAACTCTAGTGAGAATAGTCATGTTCAAAATGAGGCTCTAGAAACTTTAGGTTCCAGAGTTTCATTTCTTGAGAGCATGGTTGAAGCTCAAGCCACCCAACTGCAGGAGTTAAGCTCAGACCGGACAACTCGGGACCAATTAACCTTGGAAATTTTCCATCTGCTACAGAAAGATATTGAGAAAAGGTGGGCATTAAATAACCGCTACCAACTGCTTCTGGCAGAATTGAAACAGTTAAAGAGGTCTCAGGAGTTTAATGGACAGATGATGGTAGCCCCTGGGGAACCTGAAACGGAGGTCGAAATCCAGAAAAAAAAATCTCTCTTCAAAAAAATATTTAGTTAACAGTGACACAACTTGAAGCCCTTGATCGCCTTGATCGCCACCCCCTAAAGCCATTTAAGCCCGACCAGAAACAAACTGCCCACCACAACCAGGTCCAGGCCCCAATTCCATCTTCTGGACTCTTCAATAATGACCTCAAAGGCAAAGAAAAGAGCAATAATTTTAACCGCCACCGCCCCCATACTCACGCCAGCCACAGGCTGTGGCGTAATTACTGGAACCAGAAGCACCACCCCCAAGATCAGAAAATCGAGCGGCGTACTCTTGTAACCTGAACGCCGGGTAAACTTAAGTAACAACAACGACAGTAGTACAAGTGTAAAGTAGGCGACATCACCGTAAATCCCGTAGTCACACCACCAGGCACCGGCACCAGAGAGACCCTTACTGATTGCCCGGCTATAGACCATAACTGGCAGCGTAAAGTAGACTGATAAACGCAACAATATATTATGAAATTTACGTGATTTATGCCGAACCAGACTTACCAGCAACAAACCAGCCGAAATCACGCTAACCCAGGCCAACCAAGTCGGCACCACGGTAGAGGGCAAGGTAACTATCAACAATACCAGACCGAAGTTTACCTGCAACAAACGAAAGATAGTCTTCAACATAAAGGTCAATTTATCCAACTCTATCAACCGTTTCTGCAGCTCATTAAACTCACCCTCCTGCCGCCGCTTTAGACGCCACCCAAAATGAGCTGAAAGAAAGAAAAACAGGCTTACAACTGTACAAAAAACCAGATAACCTCCCAATATCAGCCAATCCGAGCAGTAACGCATCCCATAGGCAGTCAAAACAAGTACCACCTGCAACAAGTAGATAGCCAGAACTGCTTCCGAATGAGAGAGGCCTAAGCGCATTAATTTATGGTGAAAATGGTTCTTATCGGCGCTGAAAGGTGATTTGCCGTGATAGATCCGAGCCAACATAACCGTCAGCGTATCAAGAATGGGAAAACCGAGAAAAAGGAGGGGCAGAGCGGGACTTAAAGCGATGTTGTTCTGAGTTAACTGAATTGCCAGGACAATTGCCAGAAAACCAAGCAGTTGACTTCCGGCATCACCCATAAAGATTGTTGCGGGATAGGTATTAAAACGCAAAAAGCCAAAAATTGCACCGACCACGGCAGCAGCAACTAAGGTTACCACCGGGTTACCAACCCTGAAACCCAAGAACCCTAAAACGATAAAAGCAATAATTGAAATGCCACCCGCTAAACCATCCAGACCGTCAGCCAGGTTAATCGCATTGGTCACCCCGACAACGACCAACATGGTTAGGGGAATAGAGAGCCAAAAAGGCAGTAGCCAGCCATCAGGCAGTAATCCGCCCAAATGCTGAATCTTTACCCCACCATAAACAATGATTACCGCCGCCGCCAGCACCTGCGCCCCGAACTTAGCTCGGGGGCTTAAATCGACCAAGTCATCGGCGAACCCGGCAGCCACAATAATTGAAGATGCAAAAAGCAGAGACCGTAAAAAAAGATCTGGTGAAGCCCACAAAACCAACGGGACCAGAGCTCCGACCGCCATAGCCAGGCCGCCGGTTCGAGCCATGGGCCGAACATGCACCTTACGTTCATCCGGCAGATCTACAGCATTAAACTTATAGGCCAACCCCCGAAAAAAGGGGACCATGACGACGGTGATAAAGAGAGCTGTAAGTAGAGTAGTAAAATTAACCATGGTAACGTCACAAAAAAGTAGTAGGGTAAATCATCGGGAGCCCGCTATCAAGCTGCTATTTAAGCTCTTTGCCCGGAATATACTGATCCAACAACGGCAGGGCCTTACTCATAAACGCTTGCAAACGCTTATCAGAGGCCGCAACATCCTCAAATTGCCCCACCGGCGTAATCATACGGACCAGGGCTCCATCAGTGCGCTGTTTGGTCAGTGCATCCCAAAAAACATAAATTTTCAATTGATAAGCATTGGTCAGGTTACGACCGCGCTGCGGGAACCAATAGTACGCCAGTTGCCGATAATCGCCCTTCAGCATAAAAGCCCGATTGACCGGAACCTGACCATAACCGGCTATATTTAGAACTTGCTCTCCGGCATCTTTAAATACCCAGCCACTACCAGAAAGACAAGAAGCAGGTGAATGAATTGATTCGCCCTTACGTTGGCTTTCGTAATAGGCCGTGTAGAAATTAATCTCCCGACCACTATCATCACGATAGTCGATAATAAAGTAATCACTTAAATCTAACGCATCAACATATATCTGCTCCATGGGTTGACGCCGACCACTCCAGGAATCGATCTGCAACGGGAAATCACTCAGAGACTTGGTTGCCGGAATTTTCTCCCTAAATTCAACCCCTTGTGAAACCACAAATGAGGCACCCATCAGGATGGCCGCCAGAGCCAACATAACTATCTGGCGGCGGCCATCATTGTCAGGAGGTGCAACTCTGCCTGACACCGAATGTGAGATCCGCAATTGGCCCGGCAGTTTCCCCAACAACCACATCTCAAACAACAGGATCAGCAAGGTCACCATAAATATGAGCCAACCGGAAAAATCATGAAAAAAACCTTCCGCAACCTTGGGGCCAAAAGGTTCGTAGAGAAGTCCGGTAGCGGCAATTCTAATACTGTTAGTCAGAACTATTAAGGGAATGGTTGAGATCACCAACAGAACCCGCTTCCAGAAAGGCGCTCGAAAAAACCAGGCCAAAAGTAAACCTAAAATGATAATCGGAAAGAGATATCGCAAGCCGCTGCAAGCATCAACGACCTGAAGTTGCGTAAAACCTAAATCGATAACATTCCCCTCACGATATGCCGACATCCCGGCCATCTGCATCATCTCCACCCCAATCTGGGAAGAGATTAATTTAAGTTTTAAGGAAATACGATTATGGAGAAAGCTCGGCAGCGGGAACATGGTCGGGATCATCAACAGCGGGAAAGCAATCACCTTAACCTTCTCCCAGCCCATATGCATCCATGAAAGCGCCGCCACGACAAGCCAAGCCGAGAGACACAAGGTCAAGTATTCCCCTCCCAATTCACCGAGCCAGTAGAGAGCCAGAGCGGGAAGAAAACAGATAAAACCTAAAAGCGAAAAACGGTTGGGCAAAC
>DAOWHJ010000153.1 GCA_030641485.1 Pseudomonadota bacterium | reverse complement strand
CGTTATATTTCGGACAAAATCAGAATCTACGCCCGGGCCGGGGCCGGGGCTGAGTTTAAATTAATTGCTCCCCTGACGACCGGTAACAAAGTAACACTCCTAGGCGAAAAAAAGGATGACTGGGTTAAAATATCCTACGGCAAAGATCGTCAAGGCTGGATTCAGGAACGCTTTTTAACCGCACTCGAACCGGCCGCCAAACGTCTCACCAGAGCCAACACCAGAATCAAGCAACTCGAACAAAGTACCAAAGCCAAACTCGCCTCTTTAACCGAGACTAACAAGGAGTATCGCAAAGGCAATACGGGCCTGCTGCGAGAGGTCAAAGGGCTGCGACAAAAGCTGAAAAAGGTTGAAAAAGAGTACAAAACCCTGCTTGAAGATTCAGCAGAATTTCTTAAGCTGCAAAGCGAGTACCAGCATTTACTCAAAGAGAGCTTGGAACGACAAACCCGAGAGGCTAATATCTTGACCGAGTGCGAACTGCTAAAAACTGCCTACCGGATCAAATGGTTTCTGGCTGGCGGCGGCGTGCTCCTGATCGGTTTTCTCATCGGCATCATCTTACAGGCCTTCCGCCACCGCAACAAAAAAAGTGCGGGGCTAAGTTTTAAATAATTTTTTGTCAGGAGAGAATGAGTTGCGACAAGTAATGCTTGGCAATGAGGCAGTGGCGCGCGGCCTGCTGGAAAATGGATGCACTTTTACTTACGCCTATCCCGGCACCCCCTCTTCGGAGATTTTACCAGCTTTCTTAAAGCAGGCAAAATCGGAGAACATTGCAGTTCACGGTCACTGGTCGGTAAATGAGAAGATCGCCTTAGAGTCGGCCTTTACCGCCTCGATAACGGGAATGCGTTCAGCCGCAATCATGAAACAGGTCGGGCTCAATGTTGCCGCTGATGCCTTCTTAAGCAGTGCTTATCTTGGAGTCACTGGTGGTTTTGTCGTTGTTAGTACGGATGATCCGGGCCCCAACAGTTCGCAAACCGAGCAGGACAGCCGTATGTTTGCGATGTTGGCCAAGGTTCCGGTTTTTGACCCGGCAACCCCGGAAGAGGCGGCGAAATTTACCGGTTTGGCCCTTAAACTTTCCGAGGAGCTTGAACTCCCGGTCCTCTTGCGCCCCACCGCAACCCTCTGCCATGCCCGCCAGAATCTTAATCTGAATAAAATTTCACCAAGCCAACGGAAACCAGAATTCATCCGTCAGCCACAACGATGGGCCGCAACCCCGAAAAACCGTTTTGCGCAACACCAAGCACTCAACCAAAAACTCCTTAAGCTTGCAGCTGACCCCCGTTTTGACTTCTCGAGATCTACTGATCCGGACAAACCCCAGACCCCTTACGCGATTATTGCATCAGGTTGCGCCTGGTCACTGACCGCTGATTTACTGAATGATTTACCCGAAAACCAGGCTGAGCAATTCACTCTCTATAAAGTTGACCTCCCCTACCCCTTACACCGGGGCGCCCGAAACCACCTGCTTGACAAGTATGAAAAAATTATGGTGATTGAAGAGAGTATGCCAGTAATCGAATATCAGATAGGAAATCAGGAGCGTGTTTGCGGCCGCACTGACGGTACGATTCCCGATGCCGGAGCTTTAACCCCGGAGATCATCGCTGCTGCCCTCGATAGCTTTAGAAAAAAATTACCACTTAAACTACTCAACGACATCACCCTACCCCCGGGAAAAAGGCCCAGCCTCTGTCCCGGCTGCCCGCACCGCTCAAGTTTTTTTGCCCTGAAAAAAGCGCTGCCAAAGGGTATCTACGCCGGCGATATCGGCTGCTATACTTTAGGTATAAATTTAGGTGCCCTGGATACCTGTCTCTGCATGGGAGCTTCAATCACCCAAGCCGGATCTTTTTATCAAACCTTCGCTAAAAGCGGAGAGCCCATACCGCCAATTGCAGCAATTATCGGCGACTCAACATTCTTCCACTCAGGAATTCCGGCTCTGGTCAATGCGCGCTGGGAAGGTAGCCGCTTTGTCCTGCTCCTACTCGACAACAGCACCACAGCCATGACCGGAAACCAGCCCACCCCGGCGGCGGGGACTCGGGCTGACGGAACCCAGGGCCCAGGGCTGGCGCTTGAAACCCTGATCAAAGGGTGCGGAATCGACAAAATTACCGTGGTTGACCCTTACGATCAAGAAAAAATGATCACCACCCTCAAAGAGGCTCAGACATATACCACCTCTGCTGAGGGTGGGATTGCGGTAGTTATTGCCCGACGTGGTTGCCTGATGATCGCCGCAGAGCGCCGGCTACTGCCGAATCTTAAAGTGACAATTGCCGAAACTGAATGCACCGGCTGCGGCTATTGCACTAAAGCGTTCGAATGTCCAGCCTTGGTCAGTTACGATGCTGATGGTGAAAAGCGGGTTATGATTGATCCGATAACTTGTACTGGTTGCGGGCAATGCGTTGTCACCTGTCCGCAGGAAGCCATTAAACTGGGATAAAACTTATGACTGATTGTAAACTTATTATTGCTGGACTTGGTGGTCAGGGGGTAGTTTTCCTGTCGCGCCTGATCGCTCAAGCCGCCCTGATCGCGGGCGATGATTTTATCACCTACGAGAGTCACGGCATGGCGATGCGTGGTGGTTCAGTCTCGAGCCAGGTCAAAATTGGTAAACATTACTCACCGCTAATTGGTCATAATACAGCAGATATTCTCCTAGTTTTAGCTCCGGGTGAGTATGCACGAAACCGCCATTTTCTCAAACCGGGGGGAACTGCGCTGGTCAATAGTGACATCTTACTTGAGAACCTGGCCCCAGAAAATATTGTCGATGCAACGACTTTAGCTGTAAACCAAAATCTCCCCAAGGCTGTAAACCTGGTGTTCAGCGGCTGGGCCTCTGAACACCCTGCTTTCCCGTTCAATTTTTCCCAGATGCAGCAAGCAGCCGAGATGATGGCGGCAACCCCAGCAATCAAAACGGCCAACCTCAAAGCTCTTGAGGTTGGCCGGAGTAAAATTTTACAAATTAGATAGCTCTATTCAATTTTGGAGACATTGGACACCACGTAGCCACTATCCTTGAGTTGCCTGGTTAAAACTTCAACATCCACCCCCTTCACCCTGAACACCAGCTCTCGCCGACCTTCAATCGGAATATCGTCAATCAAGGCAAGGCTTACCAAAACCCCATTCAGAGCATCAAGAATCTCGATTACCTTAATCAGTTCATCCTGATTTTGGGAAAAATTATCAAGGGTTATTCGAGTTGAATCTTTATGGGTGGCCCCTAACATATGGAGAAAAGCCCGATAGATATCGGACTCAGTTATAATCCCAATAAGTTTGCCATTCTCCACCACCGGCAAGGCCCCGACCCCGTACAAGGTACCTCGAACTGCCGCTTTTTCCATGGTCATATCAGGCGGGCAGGTAACAACATCACGACTCATAATCTCATTTACTGTCATCTTCGCCAACAGGTAATTGAGTTCATGAATACTCAAACTTGTTGCCTGAGACGGTTGTGCTTCACGCAATCCTGAGAGGGTTACAATACCCACCAACCGTTTACCTTGCATCACTGGCAGTCGGCGTATTTTATTGGTTTTCATCAACTTTTTGGCATCTATAACCAAAGTATCTGGACTAACCGTAATCGGATTACTCTTCATCCAATATTTAACCAGCATCTGCAACTCCTAACCCGGCAAAACCGGGAGCAAAATAGTTTTCCGACAAAGAGAGACTAATAGCTCGCTCATTTTTAAGATAACCAACGTTTGCGGCGTTTATAGTGTTTTACATCCTTAAAACTCTTTCTCCCGGCATCGGCATGACCAAGATAGAACTCTTTCACATCGGGATTATTGCGCAAAACCTCACACTCACCATCTAAGACAACCCTGCCACCTTCCATTATATAGGCATAATCAGCAACTTGTAAAGCTAGATTTGCGTTCTGTTCAACCAGCAGAATTGTGGTCCCCTCCTCTTTATTGATTCGCATAACAATCTCAAAAATCTCTTTAACCAGAAGTGGTGCGAGTCCTAAAGAGGGCTCATCAAGCATCATCATCTTGGGTTTTGACATCAGAGCCCGGCCGATCGCCAACATCTGCTGTTCCCCACCGCTCATATAACCTGCAACCTGACGCTGGCGTTCTTGCAAACGGGGAAAGTAGGCAAACACTGTGTCCATATCTCTTTTAATATTTTTTCGATCCTTACGTATGTGGGCCCCAACAATCAGGTTTTCAGTGACCGTCAAATCTTTGAATATACGTCGCCCCTCCATGACCTGAAATATGCCCCCTTTAACAATATCCTCAGCCTCTTTTTTATTTATAACTTCACCTAAAAATTCAATGCTACCATCAGTGACAGCACCATCTTCAGCTTTCAAAAGACCGGATATTGCCTTTAGGGTGGTGGTTTTCCCTGCACCATTAGCCCCTAAAAGGGTAACGATTTTCCCCTCCTGAACCTCCAACGACATCCCCTTTAATACGAGAATAACTTCATTGTAGACGACTTCAATATTGTTGACACTGAGCATTGCACCCATTGCGGCACTCTCCAAAAGATTAAAATTAACGACTCAGCAGAACCTTTTTAACCGGGACAAATTCACCTTTTTGAATCTGATAAATCCGCAGCCCCATTGAACCTTTATGACTCCTGTCAGAGAAACTGATCGGCACCGTCAAGCCACCCGTATCAAAGTTACTCATACCTTCAAGAGCAGCTTTGATCGCCGGACCATTAACCTCTCCCTCAACTCGACTAATCGCCTCAGCCATAACCTTCATCGCGGTATAACCTTGAAAGTAATTTACAATCTGAACCTTGCCGGGATGATATTTTTCACTGATCGCTTTGGCCTCATTGACGCCCGCAGCATCATCTTCCCAGACACAGAACGGGTTAGTCCAGTAGCAGCCTTCAGCGGCATCACCGGCCAAAGCGGCTATCTGACCACTCATAGCCCAGTTTAAGGCGAAGAATTTTGTCCGTAAGTTCAATTTTTTGGCATCCTTCAAGATTGTTGCCATAACCGAAGTCTCCTGACAGATTGCAAAATCAGGATCAGCTTTTTTCATATTAAGGAGCTGGGGTGTGGCATCCAGAGCCCGCAGACCGATAATTGGTTTAGCCACTAGGTTAATCCCGATCTCTTTCGCATAATCTTCGGCGCCGGGAAAATGATGACCTTGAAACTTTACCGTAAAAAAAGGCGAGCGACCAAAACCGGTATCATTATAGATGAAAGCAACCCGGGGGTTGCGACTTTTATCAGTCCAGGTATCCTTAATGAATTTCAAGGCAACCCGGGCCTGATCAGCGTAGGTCGTGCCAACCATAAAATTGTATGGAGTGACTTTGGGATCGGTCAGATGCTCAGAGTAAGATGCAGAAAAATAGGGAATCTTATCCTTTTTAATCAATGGTGACAGCGCTTCAGTGTCACCGGTTCCCCAACCTTGAATTGCAACAACGTTGGAGCTCTTAAATTTTCTATATGCTGCTATCGCCTGTGGAATCTTGTAGGCATAATCAACATCGAGCAACTCGATCTTCACACCGTTAATCCCACCTTTTTCTTCATTCAAGTAGCGAACATAATCACGCACCCCTTCGGCATACGGAGTCCCCACCGAACCGGTTCCTCCGGTAATATCAAACAGTCCGCCAATCTTGATAGTTTTTGATGCCATTACCGGAGCAGCGCAGAATATAACCAGGGACGCGGCCAACAACCAGATAGATACTCTCTTCATCTTCTCTCTCCTTAATTACCCTGTTCAAAATTTGCGGTTCACAACTTATAAGAGGGTGGAACCGTTCCCTGATTTAAAAATGATTGTAACATATCGCAGTAGTTCAGTACGAAAACGGCCAGAGTTTCCAGTACGCTTTAATCATTTGCCAACGATGAGCCATACCATCCGGTTCGTAAACTAGAAAACCTATGATAATCAATCCAAAAACACCCTCTTTGATCGCAGCAAAAAGATTGACAATCATTGGGAATTCACCACTTAAAGCACCGCTCATGGTCCGTAAGACCTCAGGCAGCAGAACCATAAAGATCGCCCCAAAGATCGACCCAATAATATGACCCATACCACCGATAATAATCATCGCCAGATACTCAATTGAAACCCCGATGGTAAAATGCTCCGGTGTGATAATAGTGACATAGTGGGCCCAAAGAGAGCCCGCGATACCAGCCAGAAATGAACTGAACGCGAATGCCGCCAACTTGTATTTGAACAGATTAACACCCATTACCTCGGCAGAGATATATTGATCACGAATTGCAATAAAGGCACGGCCAGATCTGGTTCTGACAATATTATTGGAAATTATAGTTGCAACAATGGCAAGGGTCGCTACTAAATAAAAATATTTGAGATCGGTATCAAAAGAGAAACCCATAATCTCGGGGAAATCGACCATTTTCCCTAAAACACCATTGGTGATACCTTCGACATGAACCATAAGATATTCAATGATAAATTGAGCCGCCAAGGTCGCAATTGCCAAATATAGGCCCTTTAGGCGTAGAGACGGAATCCCGAAAACCATGCCGAAAAGGGCAGTTACCAAACCCGCACAGGGCAGGGCAACAAAAAAGGGAAAGTTCAAATCCATCACCATATAGGCCGAAGCATAGGCCCCGATTCCCAAAAAAGCGCCATGGCCTAATGATATCTGACCGGTAAAACCGGTCAAGATATTAAGGCCCAAGGCCCCAATAATTGCAATCCCGATCATATTACAGACATAGAGTAGATAGTCATCAAGAAAACAGGGGACAACACAAAGTAAAACCAGAAAAACCCCAAGCCAGAATTTTGAGGCGAAGGTCTGAAAGAGAACCATATCCTCTTTGTAACTGGTTTTATAATCACCACAAATATGTGCGCTCATATCTATTTATACCTTTTCAATTTCTTCGGTGCCAAACAGGCCATAGGGCTTAACCATAAGAATAATAACCAACACGACAAACGGAACCACCTCTTTAGTACCGCCACCAATTATCGGATCAAGGTAGCCGCCGGTCATCGCCTCAAGAATTCCAATGGTAAGCCCACCGACAATCGCCCCGGGAATACTATCAAGGCCACCTAAAATAACTGCCGGAAAAACTTTAAGGCCAAAAAATCCGAGCGAAACATTGACAACATTGATATTGCCGAGGAAAACCCCGCCAACCCCGGCAACGAGAAAGGCGATGCACCAGGCCATAGCAAAAACTTTCTTGACACTAATTCCCATTGACAGCGCCGCCTGCTGGTCATCTGCAACTGCCCGCATCGCAATTCCGGCTGAAGTGTAGCGAAAAAAGAGAGTAAACAGGACTAAAAAAAGCATTGCGAAACCAACGCTCCAGATATAAACCTGTGAAATCACCACCGGCCCAAGATGAATCGGTACCTGAGAAAAAATCTGGGGATAGACTCGATTATTGGGGCCCCAAACGATTAGAACTGCACATTTCAAGACACTGGAGAGCCCGATGGTCAGCATAATAATCGAGATAATTGGTTCACCGATCATTGGCCGCAGAGCCAATCGCTCAATTATTAAACCCAAAACTACGGTGACCAGCATGGTTAAAATAAAGGCGATCCAGAAAGGGATATGAAGTTGCGAGACCATTGCGAGACAAACATAGGCTCCGACCATCAGAAACTCGCCCTGAGCAAAATTTATCACTCCGGTCGCCTTGTAGATCAAGACAAAACCCAAGGCCACCAGCGCGTAGATACTGCCAACAACAATGCCACTGACTAGAAGTTGTAGAAAAAAATCCATCGTGACAACCGCCTCCTACAAACTTTTTACTGAAATATCGGTTTTTAACTGCCGAATATTACCATCCTGATACTTGATGGTGGTCTCTATGTGAATAACCCCTAAGCCCGCGTACATCCCCTCGATAATCTCACTATACTTCTCGTCAACAAAGCGGCGGCGAACCTTACGGGTTCGCGTCAACTCATCGTCATCAGCATCAAGCTCTTTATACAAGAGAACAAATTTTTTGACTTTTGCAGCATCGGGAAGACCTGCGTTAACCGTCGCCACCTCATCTTTAATCATTCCATAAATCGGTTCCTGCGAAGCCAGATCGGTATAGGTGGTATATGCCAACCGGTTACTCTCGGCCCATTTTCCGACAATCTCGAAATCGACACAAATCATCGCCACGATATTGTCGCGCTTATGCCCAACCGCAACCGCTTCCTTGATATAGGGACTGAATTTTAGTTTGTTTTCGATAAACTGAGGTGAAAATTTAGTCCCGTCATTTAAGGTCATAACATCCTTGAGCCGATCAATGACTACCAAGTGACCTTTATCATTAAAGTATCCGGCATCACCGGAATGAAGCCAGCCATCGATGATAGTTTCGTCGGTCGCCGCTTGGTTCTCATAGTAGCCCATAAAAAGAGAAGAGCTCCGAGAAATAATCTCACCCTCCTCGGTAATCTTAATCTCGGTTCCAGGAATCGGCTGGCCCACTGAATCAAAATCAATATCGCCGTCATAGTGGATACAGGAGACCCCAGAGATCTCAGTTTGACCATAGATCTGCTTGAGGTTGACCCCCAAGGCATGAAAAAAACGGAACGTATCGGGCCCTAAAGCAGCTCCTCCGGTTGAAGCGCTACGAATGTTACTAAAACCCAAGCGATCTTTTAAGGCGCGAAAGACCAACCAGTAGGCGATCCAATACTTAACTCTATCAATAAAAGTGGGAGTTTTTTTCTGGAATTTAAGATCGGCCCAGTGGTAACCTATCGGCAAACAGAGCTCATAGATTTTTCGCTTAAAAGGTGACGCATCCATAATTCTAACTTGAACCGTAGCCGCTATATTTTCCCAGACCCGCGGTGGTGAAAACATAACATGGGGACCAATCTCGCGCACATTATCCTGTGCCGTTTCCGGTTTTTCTGGAAAATTAACCGTAAAACCGAAAAGTAGGGCACTCGAAATCGCCATCATCTGCTCACCAATCCAGGGCAGAGGCAGAAATGAGACAAATTCATCACTCTCAAATTTTTTATCAACTTCACCCAAATTCCGCGCCATTGTCACCATGTTGCGGTGACTTAAGCGGGAAAGCTTGGGGTTTCCGGTTGTGCCTGAGGTTGTACAAATTGCGGCGACATCAGTTTCCGCTGTCGCTTCAACCTGAAGATCAAAAAAAGCCGGGTTCGCCTCCTCATAACTGCGCCCCAATTTCTCGACCTCAGGAAAATAGAGCAGCTTTTCATCTTCATAATCCCGCATCCCCTTTGGGTCATGGTAGATGATATACTCAACCGATTCCAACTCTTCAATCATATCCAGAATTTTATCACACTGCTCCTGGTCTTCGGCAACAATAAATTTTGCCTGTGACAGGTTGATAATGTAGGAGACCTCTTTTAGAACTGAATCCTGATAGATCCCGATCGGCACCGCCCCCACACACTGAGCCGCAAGTTCAGCATAGATCCACTCGGGGCGATTGTCACCAATAATCGCAAGCTTATCATCCTTTTTCAACCCTAATGAGACCATCCCTAAGCATAGATACTTGACTCGTTCATAATACTCCTGCCAGGTATAACTCTGCCATATACCAAAATCTT
This sequence comes from Pseudomonadota bacterium, assembly GCA_030641485.1. GTDB lineage: Bacteria > Desulfobacterota > Anaeroferrophillalia > Anaeroferrophillales > Tharpellaceae > Tharpella. The sequence goes on along the minus strand of DAOWHJ010000153.1, from coordinate 3,697 downwards.
TCTCTCTTAAAGCATGCCGGTGATGACCATACTTTTCAGCCTGCTGTTTTAACAGTTTGGGTAGGGTATCAGCTGTCATAAAAGCCCCCTCAGCCCGCTCTGCCGGCCAAAAAGACCGAATCTTCATCACCCAGATAGGCGCTGATGACAACTGGGTTCTGCTGCACCTCCTGAGGCGTTCCCGAAGCCAGTAATTCACCAAAATTCAAAACCGTCACCTTATCGGAAATATCCATCACCACACCCATATCATGCTCAATCAGAAGTACCGTCGTCAAGCGCTCCTGGTTAATATCAAGAATAAAACGCGCCATATCCTCGGTCTCTTCAAGGTTCATTCCGGCCATAGGTTCATCGAGAAGGAGAAGCTCGGGCTCCAAGGCTAGAGCTCGACCCAACTCAAGCCGCTTCTGCAGACCATACGACAGGGTTCCGACCGGCTTTTTGCGAATATGCTCAATCTCAAGAAAATCGATGATCTCTTCAACTACCTCTCGATGTTTGAGCTCCTCTTTTTGGGCTTTGCCAAAAAAGAGGCCGCCACTAAAAAGCCCGGCCCGCATATGAATATGCCGACCAAGCATTAGATTATCCAAAACTGTCATTCCTTTAAAAAGCTCAACATTCTGGAAGCTGCGAGCAATCCCCAAGGGGGCAATTTTATAGGGAGGCAGGGCTGTAATATCCTTTCCTTTATAGAGTATGCGCCCTCTCTGGGGCCGATAAAGCCCACTTATAACGTTAAACATACTCGATTTGCCGGCCCCATTAGGACCGATAATCGAGTAGATATCACCTTTTTCCACCTGAAAACTAACACTCAGCAAAGCATTAACCCCACCAAAACTCAAGGAGATACTTTCAGCTTCCAGCAAAACCGGACTCTCAAGTGCTACACTCTCTGCCTGCATAAATCTCTTCCCCGCTCAAAAACATATAAAACATCTTTATATTAGAAGTCCACTATACCATGATAGTAGATTTGTCAACATAAAACAAAATAATTACTAACACTGCACTAAAGCCTATTTATACAGGGACATACCTCTAATCTTTAAGGCTTAACCTTGACATATAACGACATAACATTGATATACCAAAGCTAACAACATTAAGCACAGTAACTCAGTAAACAACACGTTCTTAATTGCTCCGGGTTGACGTCGATAAAAAAAACTTGACAACAACACTAGCATAATTATAGGTACCGGGCCGAGAATAAACCAACCAAGCACATTAATTTACAGCAAACTATAAAATAAACTTATGAAAGCCGCATATCATCACGAGCAAGCCGCTGAGCAACTGTTAAAACGTTATCGCATCGGCGAGATCGGCAAGATCCTTGATTTGAGCACCAGAACTATCCGCTACTACGAAGAGATTGGCTTGCTCAATACCGTGAAAAGAATTGAGGGTGGACGTCGCATTTACACCGAAGAAGATCTGCGCCGTTTACGCTTCATTAAAAAACTTAAACTCCTGGGCCTATCTCTAGGCGATATGGCGGAACTCGAGAACCACTACAACCGTCATCGTACCAATAAAAAAGTTCTGCCCAAGGTTGCCGAACTCCTGCGCCGCCACAGCGCCGAGGTCGAATCTCGACTAACAGAACTTGGCACCTTAAAGCAAGAGATCAATGACTACCTGAACCACATTGAAAGTAAAATTAAAGCAAACTAACCATGAGCAACCCTGATTTGAGCCTGCCAGATTCATATAAACTTGTACCAAGCAGTGAAATCAAACAGCGCCTCATTAACGCCCAAAAGGCCCTGGCCCAAACTAAACTCGCCGGGATCATAATCCTGCAAAGCATAGATCGCTACTACTTCACTGGAACCCTGCAAGATGGCACTCTTTGGCTCCCAACTTCGGGCGAGCCTGTTTTCTGGGTTCGCCGCAGCCTCGAGCGCGCCCAGCTCGAATCCCCACTCAAAGATCTCCGACCGCAGCCGAAAAAAAGCATAGATCTCAGCACTGAGCTCAGATCAATCATTGCCATAAAAGGTGCCAAGATCGGCATGGAACTTGATGTGGTTCCCGTCCAGCTCATGGCCAGGATAAAAAGACTCCTGCCTGACACCTGTGAAATCAGCGATGCCTCCCCTCTGGTCCGCAGCTTAAGAGCCTGCAAAAGTCCATATGAGATTAGCTGCATAAAAGGTGCGGCAACCATCATGGACAAGGTTATGCTCCACGCTGCAAACGTAATTCAAGCAGGCATGAGCGAAATTGAACTGATGGCGGAACTCGAACATAAGGCCCGGCGCCTTGGCCACTTGGGAATTGTGCGCATGCGCGGTTTCAACAACGAGCTCTTTTTCGGGCACACATTAAGCGGCCCCGAAGGCACCCGCCGCGGCTACCTTGACGCACCGACCAACGGTTTGGGCCTGAGCCCGGCCTTCTCTCAGGGTGCCGGTCGCACCCTGATCAGAAGGGGGGTGCCAATTAGTATCGATTTCATGGTCAACTACGAAGGCTACCTGGCCGACCTGACGCGCATGCTCTCATTAGATGACCCCCCGGAAAGTATCTGTCGAACTCACGAGAATTTGCTCGCCCTCAACCAAGAACTCACCAAGGCCCTAAGACCCGGCTGTGAATGCGGGGCAATTTTTTCTAAAGCCCTGGAAATCGCGGCTGACTATGGGTTTGCCGACTACTTCCTCGGACACGGAGAAGATAAAGTCAGCTTTGTCGGTCACGGCGTTGGCCTTGAAGTAGATGAGTTCCCATTTATCGCCCGTAACAATAAAATGCTGATTGAAAATAGCATGGTCGTCGCCTTAGAACCTAAATTAACTTTCCCGGCCCACTCCCCTCACAACCTGCCGGCCACGGCAATCACCACTGAAACTACCTACGTAATAACTCCTGAAGCCACCATTCCCCTAACTCTTACTCCTGACAATATTAAAATAATTAAAAGGTAACATTAAAAATATCTAAAAAACTGTTGACAAACAGTGGTTGGAATGCTATTCAGACCGTCGAACATGTAAATTAATCTAATTATAGCTATTTCATGATTAGTGACTAATTGTTCGATTCTAGGGAAGTATTAGCTTGGCTTAAGCAAAGATTTGCCAGCAGATCGGTAGCAAGAGCCAAATTAGTTGTTAAGTTGTAGTATTAAAAGTAAGTAAACACAAAAAAAGGAGTAACGAAAGATGAAGAAAAGTTATCTTGCATTACTGGTGAGCATTATCTTTATCCTCGCCACGGTCGGCTCATCATTTGCCGCCATGGGTGAAGGTACTGTAAGTGCCAAGAAGGGCGTTGACTTGACCCTCTTCGGAAGCAACAGATTTATCCCGACCTACTGTTCCAACATGAGTGATTTTGACAGCGACATTGAAGATGGCGTTACCTTAGACGAAGGTGGATTTTATGCTGGATTCTTCGTACGCAATGAGTTGCGTCTTGGTTTTTCCGGTAAAGGAGAGAACTTCGGTTTCCGCGTCATCCTTGAAAATGACATCCATTACACAAAGAACAATGTTGACCGTAATACCTACACTGGCTACGGAAACAACAGTTCTGATTTTGGTGGTGAGTTCGGCGTTGAGCGTTCAAAATTCTGGTATGACTTCGGCCCTGTCCGCCTGACCACTGGTTGGGATGATAAATTCCAGGATCTTAAAACTGGTGGTTTGGTTTATGGTGATGACCATCCTTTCATCAGTCT
>DAOWHJ010000007.1 GCA_030641485.1 Pseudomonadota bacterium | reverse complement strand
GATCGCATTGAATCCGCACTCAGAGGTAAAGAGAAGAATAAAGGTCTTCCTTTTAATTGCCGAGGGCTTGCCGTTGACTTGAAAGAGCGCTCATTGATTATGGGAATTCTGAATGTCACTCCAGACTCATTTTCTGATGGGGATCAATATTTTACTTTAAATGAAGCCCTTAATCACGCCCAGAAATTAATTGAGGAAGGGGCCGACATCATTGATATTGGTGGAGAATCAACCCGGCCTGGAGCCGCAAAGGTTCAAGTTGTTGAAGAGATCGAAAGAGTGCTGCCGATTATCAAGGCACTCCGCCATAAGTTCCCCGATCTACCACTCTCTATCGACACCTACAAAGCTCAGGTTGCGGCTGAAGCACTGGCTGCCGGAGCTGACATCATCAATGACATAAGCGGGTTTAATTTCGACCCTAATATGGCTCAGGTTGCTGCTAATGCTGATGCCTACTGCTGTCTTATGCATATCCAGGGAACCCCGGATGCGATGCAAAAGGAACCCGCATATGAAGACCTTTTTGCTGAAATTAGTACCTATTTTGAGAAAAGTATTACCCTTGCTGTAGCTGCAGGCGTCGATCGAGAGAAGATTATTTTAGACCCAGGTATCGGTTTTGGTAAAACCCTGGAGCACAACCTCTTGCTATTGAAACATCTTGCTGAATTTACGGGATTTGGCCTACCTCTTTTGCTGGGTACGTCACGTAAATCATTTATCAGCAAACTAACTGGGGCTGAGGTTGACCAACGCCTCCCAGCATCCCTGGCGACCGTAGCTCAAGGTTTAAGTAACGGAGCTAACATAGTTCGGGTACATGACGTTGCTGCAACCAAACAAGCCCTAACCGTAATTGACGCTATCAACCACATTCAACGTTGATGGGGGCACTTCCTCTGGGCGTAAAAAATCCGATATGCCACTTGTATAGTCTCGCACCTGAAAAACCGCTATCTCTTGCATATCAAAATTTTTACTTAGCCATAATAAATAGTGATAACCAATGGCCGAATTTCTTGAAACTTTGCTAAACAGTCGCTGGCTCGACTTTTTAGATATTATCATTGTCGCCATCCTTATTTATCAGGTTTTACTGATCATTCGCGGCACCCGAGCCTTCCAGATTCTCCTCGGACTGTTCTTGATTTTTGTTATTTATCAACTCTCATTGCTCTTGGGTTTCTATACTTTACACTGGATTCTCAAAGGTTTTTTGAGCTCAATTGTTATAATTGTAATTGTCCTCTTCCAAAATGAATTTCGCCGGGCCCTGGCAAAATTTGGCAAAACCTCTTTTGCCCTAAGCTCTGCTGAAGAGCTCAACTATCTCGACAAGGTCATTAAAGCCTGTACGACCATGTCATTGAAACGAATTGGGGCTTTGATCGTTTTTACCCGTGACAATAAACTTCCAGTTATTGTTGAGGGAGGGGTTGCAATCGATGCCAAAGTCAGTGATGCCCTCATATTAAGTATATTCAACCCCAGTGCTCCAATCCACGATGGTGCGATTATTATTGACGACGGTAGAATTGTCGCCGCTGGCTGTTTTCTCCCTTTAGCTATTGAACCGATGATCGAAAAAGTATATGGAACCCGGCATCGGGCCGCAATGGGAATCTCTGAAGATACTGATACGGTCGTGGTTGTCGTCTCTGAGGAGACCGGCAAGATATCACTCTCAATCGGTGGTAAAATCACCAAGGAACAGAACCCAGAATCTTTAGGCCGGGTCTTAAATAATATTTTTTCACCAAAACGCAAAAAGTCAGGTTTGATTTCATCGATACAAAACATTTTCCGTAACTGAGTTTGAATGTAGTATGGACAAGATAAGATCGCTTCTTTTTAAGAACCTGACCTTAAAGATCCTGTCGCTTATTTTAGCGTCTGGACTTTGGTTTTTTATCTCTGGTAAGAGTAAGACCGAGCTTGCCTTAAGTGCAACGGTTGAGTTCACAGCACTTCCTTCAGAGATGACGATTGTTAGCAAAGTACCAACCAACATCCATATCCGGGTTAAAGGTACCAAAACCCTGTTGCGCCCTTTAACTATAAAGCCTCCGTCAATAAGTATCGATATGAGCCATGCAAAAAGTGGTAAAAATATCATTCAACTTGCGCAAGAAAAATTCAATGATCTACCGTTGGGGGTTGATGTTGTCAATTTAGATCCTGAAACCTTGACCTTATACCTGGATCGTTTTGTCAATGTATCTTTAGCAATCAAGTTAAAAACCCAAGGTACCCCACCAAAAGGTTTTCAAATTAAAGAGATCAGTGTTTCACCGCAAACCGCTGAATTCAAGGTTTCTGAGAAGTATCTTAAAGAAAACAATACAGTTTTCACTGAACCTTTGAACCTAGGTAACTTACGGAAAAGTACAAAAATCAACCTTCAGCTGCTGACTCCGCCTGGGGAACTCAAGCTCATCAACCCGGAGATTGAGATAACCGCAACCATCACCATCAGTGAAGCCATGGCCCAGCGGGTTATTAAAGGGATTAGAATCGATTTCAAAAATCGTGATAAAGGAATTGGCAGAATTGGCATTAGCAACTATTTCGTCGACCTGGTTGTCGAATGTCCACTCCTTATGCAAGTTGATAATATCCGCAAGGCAACGAGCATAGCGGTTGATTTGGAGAGCTTAAAAACCCGGAACGAGTACGCTTACTACACCTTTCCAGTGCAAGTTAGCCTGCCCAAAGATGTAAAACTTCTCGCTATGGACCCCACCGAAGTTGAGATTGTCTTAAAAAAACCAACACCTTAAAATAATGGATTTATAATGGGAAAGCTATTTGGTACTGACGGAGTTCGAGGAACAGCTAATATCGAACCTATAACCGCTGAAACTGCCCTGCAAATCGGTCGGGCGACGGCCCATATCTGTAAAGAGAAGGAGTACCGCCACAAGATAGTTATCGGTAAAGACACTAGGCTTTCGGGCTACATGCTCGAGAGTGCCCTAGTTTCCGGTATCTGCTCTATGGGAGTTGATGTTCTACTCATCGGCCCGATGCCAACTCCTGGAATCGCCTTTATCACCCGGAGTATGCGGGCTGATGCCGGGATGGTAATATCAGCGTCACATAATCCATTTCAGGACAACGGCATCAAAATCTTCTCGCGTGATGGTTTCAAACTCCCGGATAGCAAAGAGTTGGAAATTGAGGATCTGATCTTTAATCAAACAATCAATCAACTCAGACCCACTGCTGATGATATCGGCAAGGCTTTCCGTATAGATGACGCTAATGGTCGTTACATTGTTTTTCTAAAAAATGCCTTCCCAAATCATTTAACCTTAGAGGGTCTGAAACTGGTAATTGATTGTGGCAATGGTGCCGCCTACAAGGTTGCTCCAGCTGTTTTCAGTGAACTGGGAGCAGAAATCATCTGTATTGGTATCGATCCTGATGGTACCAATATTAACTCTGGTTGTGGTTCACTCTATCCGGAGAAACTCCAAGCTCGGGTACTCGCAGAAAAAGCTCACATTGGCATCGCTTTCGATGGTGATGCCGACCGGGTGATCTTTGTTGATGAAAAGGGCGAAGTCGTTGATGGGGATCAGGTTATGGCAATTTCGGCCCTGTATCTACAAAGGCAGAAATTGCTCAAAAAAGATACCGTAGTTGCGACTGTGATGAGCAATATGGGATTGGAAAAGGTTTTAAGTGAGGCTGACATAAACCTGGTCAGAACCCAGGTTGGTGACCGTTATGTGGTCGAAGAGATGCGGGCTCAAGGTTATAACTTTGGGGGAGAGCAGTCGGGACATTTGATTTTCATGGATCATAACACCACCGGAGATGGCATCCTCTCAGCCCTGCAGATTCTGGCGGTCATCGTCGCGGAAGAGAAATCACTTTCAGAGCTTGCAAAAGTCATGGAAATATTTCCGCAAATATTGATCAACACCCCCGTCAAAGAGAAGATTCCGGTCGCCGAGATACCCGCCTTAAGCCGTCAGATTGAAGAGGTCGAGAGCGCAATAAAAGGACGGGGACGTCTCCTAATCCGTTACTCAGGCACGGAAAACAAAATTCGGGTTATGCTCGAAGGAGAGAATTATGCTGAGATTAAAAAACATGCTGAGGCGTTGACGGAATCAGTCATAAAGTTTCTCGGCTAAAACCTTCTCCCTGATGCCTGTGCTATCTAACATAAGTTTAGCTCGCAACTCATCGGGGGTTCCATGGGGGATGAAACGGTCCGGGAGTCCAGTGACTATGACCTGGGTTGTCCAGATCCTTTCGGCTGCCATAAATTCTAAAACTCCAGACCCAAAACCACCGGCCCTAACATTCTCTTCAAAGGTAAAGACCTGCTTGAAATTCTTGAGTGCGGTGCGGAGAAGCTCTTTGTCAAAAGGTTTGACAAACCGGCAGTTTACGACCTGACACTCAATGTTGTTGTCTAAAGAAAGCTCATCGGCAGCAGCCATTGCCGGGGCAACACAGGAGCCCACTGCCAATAAGACCACATCCTGGCCCTGTCGCAAGATCTCCCAGCTCCCAAGTTCAAGCTTTTCAAATTCACTCTCCAGTTCCACTCCAGAACCATTGCCGCGGGGGTAGCGAATTGCCACAGGTGATGAATAATTCAGCGATGAAAAGAGCATATGCTGCAACTCATTTTCATCTTTAGGTGCCATAATTATCAGGTTAGGAATCATCCTGAGATAGGAAAGATCGAAGGTGCCGTGATGAGTCGGACCATCCTCACCCACGACCCCGGCCCGATCGAGGCAAAGAGTCATCGGCAGATTCTGCAGGGCCACATCATGGAGTATCTGGTCGAAAGCCCGCTGCATAAAGGTTGAATAGATCGCAACAAAAGGATGAAGTCCCCGACTCGCCATACCCGCTGCCATTGTCACTCCATGCTGTTCAGCGATTCCGACATCATAGACCCGATCAGGAAACCTTTCTGCCATCACCTCAACCCCGGTTCCAGCCGGCATCGCCGCAGTAATCCCTACGACCCGCTCATCTAGGGCAGCCAGTTTAACCAAAGTCTGACCGAACACCGAGGTGTAACTTGGTGGGGTCGGCTTTTCCGAGACAATTTTTTTACCGCTCGCCACATCAAAGGGACCAACACCATGAAACAAGCTCGGGTGAGTCTCTGCCGGAGCGTAACCTTTGCCCTTTTTCGTAACCACATGGACCAGTACTGGCCCATCTAAATGACTGACATTCTCAAAGGTTTCGATTAGGGCCTCAAGATCATGACCCGGCAACGGCCCAACATATTGAAAACCTAAATCTTCAAAGATAGTCCCAACTGGAATCACAAAACCCTTAAACGACTCTTCGGCCCGTTTCACCATCCTGAAAACACTCTCACCAACTTTGGGAATGTTAGTCAGAACTGATTTCACATCATGACGTAAACGGTTAACCGTTGATCCAGTCAGAATGCGGTTAAGGTATGCCGACATCGCGCCCACATTCGGGGATATTGACATCTCATTATCATTTAAGACAACAATCAGGTTTCGATCCAAGGCCCCGGCATGATTTAGAGCTTCAAAGGCAATCCCGGCAGTCATCGAACCATCACCAATAATCGCAACGCTGCGTTGGCGTTTGTTAGTCAGTTCTGCGGCCAGCGCCATCCCCAAAGCTGCCGAAATTGAAGTAGAACTATGCCCGACATCAAAGGTGTCATACTCACTCTCTTCACGCTTAGGAAAACCACTCAAGCCACCAGATTGTCGCAAAGTGGCAAACCGCTCCATTCTTCCGGTAAGAATCTTATGGGCGTAGGCTTGGTGTCCAACATCCCAAACCAACAAATCTCTGGGGGTTGCAAAAACATAATGCAAGGCAATCGTCAACTCAACCACACCTAATGAAGAGGCTAGGTGACCACCCGTTCGCGCCACGGTTTCAATGATCAGAGTTCGAATCTCGGCTGCCAATTGAGGTAAATTTTCAACCGTAAGCGCTCTTAAATCTTCAGGGTTCTCAATTTTTTTCAGCATATTACTCATCCGGTAATAAGTGCTTGGCCGAAAACCTGACAACTTTCTTGAGTGCAAGGCAGGTGAAGATTTTAACCACAGGCATACACTCAGTATTCCGAGGATTAAAATTTGATCCTAACGCCGCAATCGAGGAAATTGGCGGTTTTCGGTCGGGCACTATATAAGGTCGTTTAGTGAATAACCATAACTATCAACAATCTTCTTCAAACGCCGCAAAGCCGCTTTCTCCAGTTGACGAATACGCTCTCTGGTCAAGCCCATCTCTCGGCCAATCTCCTCCAGGGTCTGACCCTCTTCATCATAG
>DAOWHJ010000047.1 GCA_030641485.1 Pseudomonadota bacterium | reverse complement strand
TTATTTTCCGGGGCATCATCAGTAATTTTAACCTTGCCGCGACCACTGGCATCAGCAATGATTTTCATCTGTTTGCCCCCAGGTGCAATGTAAACTATGTTATTTTGGAGGACCTCACCATCCTCGGCCTCCTTAACACTCAAAGTACATTTCCCATCGAGACTTGTGGCCAGTGATTTTGTGAAAAGTGGCGGCATGTGTTGGACGACAACGATCGGAACTCCAATGGGTGCGTTTAACATCGGCAACATTAGGGTTAGAGCATTGGGGCCGCCGGTAGATATGCCAATCGCAATAATTGATGAGGGCCGGCTCCGTTTTTTTGTTACTATCCCAGTTACCGGTGCGGCGGTTCTGGTACTTGCAGGTTTAGATGCCGTGGTTGCGGCAGGTTTGAATGAGCTTGATCGCCGGCTCAAGACACTTCTGATTGAGTGATGGCGAGCGTAGGCTTTTATTTTGGGGATCAGGGTCTGCTTGATAAAGGCTTGATTCTCAGCCATGCTCGCACCCTCAGGTTTGGGGATGAAATCAAAAGCTCCAAGATCTAAAGCTTTCATTGTCATATCCCCACCTTTGCGGGTCAGGCTGCTCAGCATAATTGCATTAGTGTCAAGCTTGTTGTCGCGGATGTACTCCAGCACCTCAATTCCATTACAGACCGGCATTTCAATATCCAGGGTCAGTAGGTCAGGCTTTAGGGTGTTTATTCTAGAAATTGCAATTTTGCCGTTATTAGCAGTACCAACGACCTCAATGCCATCTTCAGCTTTAAGTATGTCGCCTATAACCTTACGGTAGAGTACTGTGTCATCAACAACCAGAACTTTTATGGACATTCTATTATTTAAGCCTCCTGATCGCTGTTTTGTTCCGCAAGGGTGATGACCTCATCAAGATTTAGGATCGCAATTAACTGTTCGTTGTTGCGAAAAACCCCGGCAATAAAACGGGTTTGAGCAACGCGTACATTTGACGGGGCCTCATCAAGTTCTACGGTGTCAATAGAGATGACATCATTAATGAAGTCGACCATTAAACCAAAAGGTTCTTCTTGCGATTCGACAATGATAATTCGTCGTTTTGCCAACTCGACCTTAGTTGGCAGGTCAAGTTTGATTGCCAAGTCGACGATCGTGACAATTTTGCCGCGCAGGTTTATGATGCCGGTGATCTCCTTTGGTGCCAGATGAACTTTTGTGATGTCAGGAACCTTGATGATCTCCTGAACCAGCATGGTATCAAGTCCAAAGGTGGCATCAGCAAGTTGAAACGAACAAAGTTGCAGTTTGGTGGTCTCAGCCATGGTCTGGTCTCTCCAGTCAATTTTTGTGTGAATTAATTAATATTTTTATCAATACTGGCCAGAAGTTTCTCTTTGTCAAGTTTGATCTGATAATCATCGATGCCGACACTTTTGCCTTTAGCAATATGTTCGTCAGCTGCGAGTGAGGTTACAGCGATAATTTTTATATGGTCAAAGCGGTGGTCATTTCTGATGTTTTGGCAGAGCTCAAAACCATTCATGTTGGGCATCTCGATATCAGTGATAATCAGAGAGAGCTCATCTGGGTGTTCCTGCAGCCAGTTCCAGGCTATCAGACCATCCTCAGCTTGAATGCACTGACGCTCATCGTCATCAATGTACTTCTTGAGCTGGGCCCGAAAGAAATCTGAATCTTCAACCAAAAGGATCTTCTTAATTGACGGGGGGACGTAGGTGGTTCCCTCGGTGGCGGCCTGACGTTGCGCCTCTTTCTTGCGGTCCTTTTGCTGTCGCCGGCGTTTAAACCAGTCAGGTTTCAGGGTTTCAACAATCTCATGGATGTCAATTATCAAGGTGGTCTCATCCTTAATGATAGCTGAGCCCATAATTCCAGTACCTTTTAAGGTGTCGTGATCGATAACCGATTTAATTTCAAGAGTGTCAACTGGCTCTGATGCCATAAGGCCAATTTCTCGGTCAGCGACGGTGAAGACAATTACTATCAATTCTTGATCTTTGTTCAGCTCCGTAGTGTCGGCGACATCAGCTAAGGAAAATAGCGGTAAACTGCCATCGCGATATTTAATAACCTTTTGACCACTTTTTGTTTCAATGTCCTCAAAGTTGACCTGTTCGACCCGTTCGACAATGTCCAAAGGCACGGCACAGGGCTCTTTGGGACCGTTGTTAAAGAGCAATAGAGCCTGGTGATCTTTAGTTTTGCTTCCGTCACTGGCATCAAGCAGGTCCTGAGCTCGCTTGCTGCCAGCCATAGAACTCAGGTTTGCAAGTTTGGCAACGCCACCAACATCAAGAATCAGGGCGACCCGACCATCACCCATAATTGTAGCCCCGGCATAGTTCGAGAGCTGTTTGAGGTGGCGGCCAAGTGGTTTAACCACAATTTCAATTGAGTCGTGGAGGTCGTCAACCACGAGTCCATATTTAAATAATCCGGCAGATACGACAACAATATTAAGGTCGCTACTGGCTTTGTAACGACGCTCTTCACCCGAGCGTTTCTGCTCGTTTGATTCAGCCTCAAGATCTGCGCTTAATGATTTATCAGCATCTGTTTCGGGAGAGCGCCGGTCAGCGATCAGTTCTCGGCGGTCATCGATCTTCTCGCCGCTTTCGGGATCAATAACAGTTTTTTTGATGCCTAAAGCAGTGCTTAGTCGGATCAGGGGGATGAGTTCGCCGCGCAGCGGCATCACCTCTGAATCACCAACCCGTTCAATTCTATCTTTGATTTGAGCCGCGCCAACTCGCACCAGTTCGCTGACATTGACCTGGGGTAGAGCAAAACGTTCATTGCCGATACTGACCAAGAGGCTGGGGATGATTGCCAAGGTCAGGGGTAGCTTGATTCTGATTGTAGTGCCTTTGCCGGTCTCAGAGCTAATTTCTATTTGGCCGCCAAGTTGGTCGATGTTAGATTTAACCACATCCATACCGACTCCCCGGCCAGAGACATCAGTAACTTTTTCAGCGGTTGAGAGACTTGGTAAGAGGATCAGGGCCATCTTTTCTTTGCGCGACATTGTTGCATGTTGGTCGGCCGAGATCATGCCTTTTTCTAGGGCTTTGTCAGCAATTCTCTCAGCATCAAGACCGCCACCGTCATCAGTTATCTCAATATTAACCTGGCCGGCTTCATGATAGGCTTTAAGGTCAATGCGCCCGGCTCGAGGTTTGTCCGCGGCCACCCTGGTCTCAGGTAACTCAATGCCGTGATCGGCTGAGTTTCTGATCAGGTGGGTTAGAGGGTCATTGAGTCCCTCGACAATAGTTTTATCGAGCTCAACATCTTTACCGGTGATGACCAGGTTGATATCTTTGTTTAGTTGCTGCGACATGTCGCGGACAATTCGGGGAAACTTGTTGAAGACCGAGCCGATTGGCTGCATGCGGGTCATCATGATCGCTTCCTGGAGTTCCGAGGTTACCAGGTCAATTCTTTGTCCGGCAAGTTTAATGCTGTGCTGGTCGAACTCGCTGACTGCCTGCATGAGTTGGTTACGTGAAAGAACCATCTCCCCGGCTAAAGTCATGAGATTTTCCAGCAGGTCAACATTTACCCTTAAAGAGGTCGGTAAATCACTTTTTTTGACATTATCCGCATCTGCTTTGTTTTTTGCAGGTGCAGACTTTTTGCTCACGGGTGGTGGGGTGCTTGCTGCCGGAGGTGCTTTGGGGGTTGCCGGTTTGTCAGCGGCAACCGGTTCTGGGGTTGCCTGGGGTGTGGGAGCTACCTGGACTTCCGGTTCGGGTGTCGGGCTGGCGCTTTCAATCTGTTTGCCGTTACTGTCAATGCGGTGAACCTGCCCTTCGGGAAGATCAAAGAAATTTGGGGCGACAATAGGCTCAATGATCGTTCTTATAAGCATGTAGAATGGGATCGAATTGATCGGTGCGTCTTCTAATGTTCCGACTTTATCAATGTCAATTAAAGTTTCAATGATGGTGCCAAGATCCATGACATTCTTGATGACCTCCATTGGCGTTTTCCCATGCTGGTAGACGTCATGGATGAGGTCATACTCCAGAAGATAGAGGGTTTGAGCTTTTTTCTGAGCCAAGTCAAGGTCGATCTGAGGTACTTCAAAGACAACACCGCCATCACTGCGCGTGATCGGAACCATGTTCGAGACACTCTCTTGAGCTGCGGGTTCTAAATGGGCTGTAGTCAGGCCCACTAGGGCGGTAACGAACTCGTCAATATTGACTTCGTTACTGGTGTCTGAATTGTTGATTAAATCACGGAGTTGGTCGAATGAATTTAAGAGGATATTGATGATTTCGGGGTTTGGAACAATCTCCCGATTGCGCATCATGTCGAGAACATTCTCAATTTTGTGAGCAAGTTCTTTGATCGTATCAAGAGCGAGGAATCCGGCACCACCCTTGAGAGAGTGTGCGGCCCGAAAAACCCGATTGACGACCTCCTCGTCAATGTCAGCCCCCCCCTCTTCAATTGCCAATAGGTCCTGTTCAATGTCGGCCAGGTGTTCAAGGCTCTCGCTGATATATTCTTGTAGGGTTTCGTCGTCAATAAAAGATGACATGGACATGGTTTACCTCACTTGTAGCACAAAATTTTGATGGTATTATCTACGAGACGATTGAGAGGATTCGATCCAGACGCATAACCTGAAAAACATCCTTAAGATTTTCCGGGACATTGCTCAGTTGGATCGTCCCCTCCTGTTGTTTCAGTGAGTTATAGGTCGCCACCAAGCAACCTATACCCATCGAATCGATAACTGCTGCACTACTGAAATCGATATTGAACGATCTGCTGCCAGCTTCAATCTCGTCCTGAACTATGGCTCTGAAGTCATTCAGGTTTTCACTGGTGAGATCACCTTCTAAAGCAATATTAATATGGCCATTATCATTTGAGACTTTCATCATGTTTTCTCCATACGTTCGAGATGATTTGTCTGCTCATCTGTTTGACACCACTTACTATAATATTTTACCACTGATTACAAGTGCCAGGTTTAATTTTTTCAGTTATCAATCAGTACTTCAGTACTATATCGAAAATTTTGCTAGTTGCGCTTGTAAGTTGGAGGCGGAACTAGACATTTCAGTCGCACTTTTCTGAACTTTTTTACTCGCACTGTTCACGGTGCTTGCGGCCTGGTCAACCGCCACGATCTCTTCGGCAATTGAGTTGACGACCTCAGAATTGTGTGCGACATTTGCGTTGACATCGGTTAGGCCCTGAGCCGCCTGGCCGGCACTTTCAGCTATATCTCGAGTCGTCACCGATTGTTCCTCGATGGCGGCCGCAATCGATGTGACTATGTTGTCAATCTCTTGACTGATTTTGGAGATTTGGTTGATCTCAGCAACACTATCACTGGTTGAATTTTGGATGTCCTGGATTTTTTCGGCAATCTCATTAGTTGCACCGGCGGTCTGGCGGGCGAGCTCCTTGATCTCGTTAGCAACCACAGTAAAGCCCTTCCCCGCTTCCCCGGCTCGAGCTGCTTCAATCGTTGCGTTTAAGGCGAGGAGGTTGGTCTGGGAGGAAATCGCATTGATGGTTTCAGTTACTTTACCAATCTCCGAGGCTGCCTGACCTAAAGCGTCGATCTTCTGCGAGGCGCTTTGGGCCTGGGTTACCGCACGGTCGGTGATCTCCTTGGCCTGAGCCGTATTTTTTGCGACCTCACCGATGGTGCTGCTCATCTCCTCAATCCCGGCTGACATAGTTGAGACGTTGGTCGTCGCCTCCTCCATGGCGGCAGCAACATTATTGGTGTTGGCCCGCATCTCCTCAGTTGCGGTGGCGACTGTTCCAGCTTGGTTAACGGTGTTTTGCGACTCACGTGCGACCTCGTTGGCAATGTCACTGAGGTCAGTTGCAACAACGCCTTGGCGCTCACAGCCGGAGGCGATTTCACCTAAAAGAAGGCGCAGCTTTTTGCTCATTGAATTTAAGGATTTTACCAGATGACCAATTTCGTCACCCTGTTGAATGTCGAGTTGCTGGCTTAAATCGCCGCCGGCAACCGTTTCGGCAAAATCGACACAGCGTTTTAAGGGGGTAGTGACTAGACGACTGGTTAGCAGGGAGACGAAAATTGCCATTATGAGTGCGATACCGGCCAAGATCATCGTTAACAGTGCCATCCGTTCGGCGTTGTCATTGCTCGCTTTGACCGCGTTCTTGACCGCCAGGACACTGGCTGTAACTTCTGCATCAACAACCTTCGTGATCTCGTTCGAGGCTAGCGAGAGACTCTTCTTGGCGCTCTGTATAACCTTGAACGACTCAACCAGTTGCAGGAAGAGTTTTTTGTAGGTGTCGCAGTGCTGCTTGAGGGTTATTTTCTGTTTTTTTGACAGAAAATCTTCGGCCTCAATCGTGGTTTTCAGGGTGGCTATTCGGGCACCAACTTTTTCAACGTACTTATCACTGCCCCGTAACAGGTAATCTTTTTCATGGCGGCGTAACATCAACATTTGAATTTTGCTCTGGTTAAGTGCGTCTGAGCCTTTAGCGAGTTCATTTAGTGTATCTTCAAGGATGTGAACACTCTTGCGGAATTGGCCCTGCAATCCGGATTTGGCGTCAAGTCCCTGCTTTTGCACCCCCGCAACCAGAAGATTGAAAGCTTGCTGGTATTTTTGGAGAGCAGTGCTGATTGATCCGGTCACCGGATGGTTGTTTTGGCTACCATCTTTTTGTTTAATAGCGTTGAGTTCGGCCAGGTTCTGGGTGATTCGGTCAATATGTGTGATTACCTTGTCGGTATATTTTAATTTTTTTCGGGAGATAAAATCTTTCTCACCGCGGCGGCACTGCAGCATCTCAATGCTGATTTTCTGGAAGAGACTTTTTTCTGCTTCAACCGTATCGATCAGGTGAGTGTACGTGTTCTGCATACTTTTAATTGTACGGTTCGCCTGCCAGATTGCACCGAGAAAAAAAAGAACTACCAGAAGAAATCCCAAGCTTAATTTGAGCGACATTTTAAGGTTGTTATGCCATTTGAACGCGTTCATTTGTCTCTCCTCTTCTAATTTGTTGACCGATTTTTATTATCTACCGTACTTTACTAAGGTACAAGGTAAAATAGTTTTAGTGAAAATGCAAGTACTTTTATTGAAAAACAGTTGCATTTTCACTTGTACACTAAACCATTTTGCATTTTAATGAAACCACTAAAATATTACCATAAAACATCTACGTAAAACAGATGTTTTATGGGGCAGATGGAGTCGGAAAGGGTAGATTATAATGATTTCATAAATTTACCCGAGCAGATGGCAATTACCGCCTTTTTTAAGTGTAACTGGTTTTAATCATAAATGGCACAACGCGTTCAGGTTGCGCAGCGGGTGTATCGGTCCTTTAGAATTGGCCGGAGCAATTGGCTAAATTACAGTTTTTGCGACTTTAATTCAGGGTTTAAGACTAAAGGCTTGACAAGTTCGAGCGATTTCAGTAGGAATTTAGAGCGTTGGCATGAGTGCTTTAGCTTTGGGATGTTACTTGCAAGGTGCCTGACGAGTACTTGGTATCTGTTAACCTTAAGCCAGTTTTCTTATGAAGGGATCAGTTGAATATGAAGTCATACACGAGTGAAAATTTAAGGAATGTTGCAATCATTGCCCACGGTGGGGCCGGTAAAACATCTTTAGCTGAAGCTATACTCTTCAATGGCGGTAGCACTGATCGGTTGGGTAGCGTCGATAGCGGCACTTCGGTGCTCGACTCTGAGCCGGAAGAGATTAAGCGGAAAATTACCTTGACTAGTTCGGTGCATCACTGTGACTGGCAGGGGAAGCACTTGAATGTTATCGATACTCCGGGATATGCCAACTTTATTGTTGATACCAAGGCCTGTTTGCGAGTGACCGGTGGGGCCGTAGTAATTGTCAGCGCGATCTCCGGGGTCAAGGTTCAGACTGAAGTAGTTTGGAAATATGCGGACGAATTTGAGATTCCCAAGGTAGTTTTTATCAGCAAACTTGACCGGGAACGGGCTGATTTTGACCGCGCGGTTGGTGAAATAGAGGCAACCTTTAAGTGTTACCCACTGGTTCTGCAAATCCCGATCGGTAAAGAGGATGATTTTGTCGGAGTTATTGACCTTGTGACGATGAAGGCTTTACGTTATGGCAACGATCAGAGCGGCAAATTTTCGACCGAGGAGATCCCAGATCATATGCATGAAGTAGCCGCTGAGGCGCGGGAGGCGATGATTGAGCGTGTGGTTGAAGCTGATGACGAGCTCATGGAGAAATATTTAGGCGGGGAAGAGATCGGCGTTAAAGAGATTCAGCGGGCGACCCGTGAAGGTTGTATGACCGGTAAATTTGTGCCGGTCGTGTGTGGCTCAGCTCTGAAGAATATTGGAATCCAGTCGTTGATGGACATTATGTGTGAATGTCTCCCTTCACCTCTGGAGCGGCCAGCGCAGTTTGCTGAAAATTTGGCCGAGGGCGAAGAGTATGAACTTAAAGCTGATGCGGACGCCCCTTTTTCTGCTCTGGTTTTTAAAACCATTTCTGACCCTTTTACTGGTCAGCTCTCACTCTTTCGCGTCTACAGTGGAACTTTAACTTCGGACACTAACTGTTTTAATAGTACCAGGGGTCGCAAAGAGCGCATTGGTCAGCTCTTAAAGCTCGAAGGCAATAAGCAGGTTCCAATTGACAAATGTGGTCCCGGAGATATTGTTGCGGTGGCAAAATTAAAAGAGACGGTTACCTGGGATACACTGTGTGATGAGAAGGTTCCGCTCAGGCTTAAGGGGCTTGACCTCCCAGCCCCGGTGATCTCTTTTTCTTTACGGCCGAAGAGTAAGGGTGATGAAGAGAAGCTTGGTGGCGCCCTTCAGCGGTTGATGGCAGAAGACCCAACCATTCAGATCGAGCGTAATGAGCAGACCAAAGAGTTGGTCATTTCAGGTATGGGTCAGGTTCACATTGAGGTGACGGTTGACCGCATTAAACGTAAGTTTGGCGTTGATGTCGAACTTGATGCGCCAAAAGTGCCTTACATGGAAACCATTAAGAAATCTGTTTCCCTGCAGGGGCGGCACAAAAAACAGTCTGGTGGGCGTGGTCAGTTCGGCGATGTCTGGCTCAAGATTGAACCTCTGCCTAAGGGCGAAGGGTTTGAATTTGTCAATAGTATTGTTGGCGGGGTCGTGCCTCGCCAATATATTCCGGCGGTTGAAAAAGGTGTTCTGGAGGCGATGGCCGGTGGGGTGTTGGCTGGGTTTCCGGTAGTCGATATCAAGGTTACCCTTTATGATGGCTCCTATCATTCGGTCGACTCCTCAGAAATGGCTTTTAAAATTGCAGGATCAATGGCTTTTAAAAAGGGTGTAGTTGACGCTAAGCCGACCCTTTTAGAGCCCATTATGCTGATGGATATTAATGTTGCCAACGACTATATGGGGGATGTTATCGGTGATCTTAATAGTCGCCGAGGTAAGGTTAACGGGGTGGAACCCATGGCCAACAGTCAGCTCATTAAAGCTCAAGTGCCGATGTCGGAAGTTTTGAAGTACGCTCCGGATTTGCGTTCGATGACCGGTGGTCGGGGAATGTTTACCATGGAATTTTCCCACTATGAAGAAGTTCCTAGTCACTTGATAGCCAAGATTGTTGAGGCCGTCAATCTGGAAAAAGATGAAGGTTAGATTTTAATTAAATGGCAAAAAAGAAATCTAAAGCTAAACGGGCAAAGGGTAATGATAACGTTTTGGAAACGGTTTTGCGTTTCGAAATCGTGGTGACCATTTTCATCCTGATCGGTCTTTACTATTTTCTCTCCTTTTCACCGATTAGGATGCCCACGGAGACCATTGCCAGTGCTCCAGAGACCATTGCCCCTCTGCCGCCCGAATCTGCACCTCAGGTTGAACCCAAGGTTGCAGTTGAAAGTCTGGAGTCTAAGGTCGTTGTTGGCCGGGAACCGGTGCTCGTGGTTGCAGTGTTGCCGCAAGCATCGGCTGAGGTTGCAGGCGAGCAATCCCGCCAACCTGAAAGCCAAGGCCAGCTTGCCAGTATCAATGTGGCCACTTCTGAGACTCTCCAAAAGGGAGATTCGTCAGAAATCGTACTCCAGGATAATCCTGAAACTAAGCTGGTCGCAGAAGTAGAAACTGATGCTCGTCGAACTCCAGTCAGCGAGCCGGTTGTTGTCGAAGACCCTTCGCCTTTTTCGCTGGTACCAGCGAAAAAGATTGCCCCAGCGGTTGTACGCAAGAAGTCTAAACCCGTCCCTCTGGAGATTGAAACAGTTGTGGTGGGTGCGTATGTACTGGAAACTAATCTTTTACAAAACCGGCTTAAGCTTGAAGCGTTGAACTTGGTCGTTAAAACTGAAGTGGAGCAACGCCCGACCCCAATGATCCGAGTTTGTTTGGGTCCATTTCAGGATCGATATAAAGCTCTAGAAATGATGATTGTCGCCCGAAACCAGGGTGATGATCCATTTTTACAAGTTCAAAATGGTCTCTACAATGTGATTATTGGCTCTTTTTATTTAAAAAGCAGTGTTGTTGCTTGGGAAAACATGTATCGTGCCGCCGGACTGGAGCCCAAGGTTCAGGAGCTCTCCCTGAAAATGCCACACTCTCTCTTGTTGTTAGATGGTCCCCAGGTTCAGCAGGATGCGGATGCGGTTTTAGTCCGATTAAGAGCCGCAGGTTTTCCTGGGGCTCACTTGCGTTGATTGTGACTGATTTATTACAGCTTACCTCAAAGTTTATTCCCTATTATTTAACCCCTGACCCCTGACCCCTGAATGATTAGAGCGAATGACATCATAGATAAAGTTGCCGATTACTATCCGGCGGCAGATTTTGATATTATTCGTAAAGCCTACGCCTACAGCGCCTACGCCCACCGTAATCAAGTTCGTCTTTCCGGCGAACCCTATATGATTCATCCGATTGAGGTTGCTAATATCCTGGCTGAAATGAAGATGGATGTTGCCAGTATTGCCAGTGGGCTTCTCCATGACACCTTAGAAGACGACCCCATGACTTCACTTGAGGATTTGAGTCTTCGTTTTGGTGATGAAATTACCGCCTTGGTCGAAGGGCTGACCAAAATCAGTAAGATAAAATTTAAGAGTTCCCGCGAGCATCAGGCTGAGAATTATCGTAAAATGATTCTTGCGATGGTTAAGGATATCAGGGTTTTGGTAATTAAACTTGCCGACCGGGTTCACAATATGCGCACCCTGGATTTTCAGAAACGGGAGCGCCAGGAGGCCATTGCTCAGGAGACTTTGGATATATATGCCCCGCTGGCGAACCGGCTGGGGATCTCATGGATAAAGCAGGAGCTTGAGGATAACTCCCTGCGCTATTTACAACCCGCAATGTATCGTGAAATTGAGGAGAAAGTTACCCGGAAAGAGCTTGAGAGTCGTGAATTTATTGATAAAACAATTAAGTTGGTACAGCGGAATTTAACCCACAGTTCGATAAAATCCCAGATTTCGGGTCGGCTTAAGCATCTCTATAGTATCTATCGTAAAATGGTGCGTCGTGATATCGCTTTTGAGCAAATTTATGATATCGTTGCCTTTCGTATCCTGGTTGGAACTAAAGCTGAGTGTTACAATGTGTTAGGGATTATTCACGCTCTTTGGCGGCCTTTGCCGAGTCGTTTTAAGGATTTTATCGGCATTCCCAAGGCCAATATGTACCAGTCTTTACATACCACGGTTATTGGGCCCGACGGTCGCCATGCCGAATTTCAAATTCGGACCTTTGAGATGCATCAGATTGCCGAGATGGGGATTGCGGCTCACTGGCACTACAAAGAGGGTTACCAGCTTGATGATCATGACCGTAAGCAGATGGACTGGCTGCGACAGATGATCGAGTGGCAGCAGGATGTTGATAACCCGGGTGAGTTTTTAGATTCGGTTAAGATAGACCTCTTTTCCGAAGCGGTCTATGTTTTTACTCCTACCGGAGAGGTTAAAGAACTTCCCAGCGGTTCAACCCCGATTGATATGGCCTACAGTATCCACTCCAAGGTTGGAGACCACTGTAGCGGGGCCAAGGTAAATGGTAAGCTGGTCTCTTTGCGCTACCAGTTGAAAAATGGTGAGATGGTTGATATTGTTACCTCTAACCGTCAGCATCCGAGCAAAGATTGGCTCGGTTTTGTTAAGACTTCCAAGGCGCGTTCTAAAATTCGTCAGTGGGTCAAAAAAGAGGAGGAGCGCCGCAGTATCGAGTTAGGCCGTGAATTTTGTGAAAAGGCTTTTAGCCGGTCAAAATTATCCTTTAATCAAGCCTTAAAGAGTGGCAAGGTTCAGGCTGTAGCGGAAGGGTTTTCGCTTAAACATGCCGAAGCTCTGCTTGCGGCAATCGGTCGCGGGAAACTTACAGCCCAGCAGTTGATCAATCGGATATTTCCGGAACTGCGTAAGTCGAAAAAAGGCAAGGATAAAGCAGAAGAGAAAAAAACCATTCGCAAACCAGCTCGTGATGGTATCTCAATCAAAGATATTGATGACGTCATGGTTCGTTTTGCCAAGTGTTGCAACCCTCTGCCGGGGGATGATGTCATCGGTTTTATTACCCGGGGTCGAGGGTTGACGATTCACCGGCGTAATTGTCGGCATGTTGATCAGGCTAACTCGGAACGTTATATGGAGGTCTCTTGGAACCTTGACCGGACAACCGCGCATGTGGTTAAAATTCGGGTGATGTGTGCTGACGTAAAAGGTATGCTGGTTGCAATGAGTACGGCAATCAGTTCGCAGGAGGCCAATATTGCCAGTGCCTCCCTGAAAACCACTATCGATCAGAAAGCGCTCTGTTTTTTTGATGTTCAGATAAAAGATCTTGAGCACTTGAAGCGGGTCAAAATGGCTTTACGGGGGGTTAAGGGAGTCTATCAGGTGACCCGTATGAGTTGATGGCGTCGTAAAAATTTCGATCTACTGCGATATTGGGTCTCTCCAGCCACTCGACATACTATATGTATGGCCTCGCGTCTGGAGAGACCCAATATCTTGTATATCAAAATTTTTACTTAGCCATCCCACTTATGCGGGTTAGCTGGGAAAAGTTACAATCCGGAAATACAAAAACCCGGTATCAGCTTATGTGCTAATACCGGGTAAGAGATAGCTCGGTAAGTTGAGGGTAACTTATTTGGTGATTGCACCGGAGCGAATGCAGCGGGTACAGGCTCTTAGCCTGCGCTTTTGCCCATTGACAACCGCATGTACACTCTGCAGATTGGGCTGCCAGACGCGTTTGCTTTTATTGTTTGCATGACTTACGTTGTTACCGACAATTGGTTTTTTTCCACAGATATCACAAGTCTTGGCCATCGTTCTACTCCATAATCAATCTTAAAGACCGTCCCGGCAATGGATGGGGGCTCTCCGGTAGTCTACAGTTATTACAAAACAATCTAATTTCAAGGGTCCGGTGTTTAACACAGGTTGCTTGTAAAAATCAAGTGGGAATTTCCTTCTGGAGGTAGTAATGGCATCCAGCAATCAGAGTCGTTTCGTTTTTTTGGGAGGGATCCCGGTTTTTGATTATATGATAACCCCTGCGCTTGAGGAGATCTGTCGGGTGGTCGAGAATGATCTTATCATGATTGATGATAAGATCCTCTTGCCTCTTGGGACTATCTTTGTTTGTCAGGTTGAAGGGCAGGAGTTGCCGATCTATGTCAACCCGATGTCCACCTGTGAAGTGCAAAGGGTTAACGAGAAGTGTTACTACACTATGGCCCTGGGCGGTAAACATGCCGAGCAGCCAGGTTTAAGTTTGTGTTCGACTGAGTTAGCCTGTATGGTTACTGAACTCAGTCGGGATTATCCGGAAATTATCAAAGATGAAAATGATCTTAAGCTGGTTTATGTGAAAAAGACTGCCCAGATTCAATTGGGCGGCAACAATCGTAACCTGATTGAGGCGATTCGTTCTCTTTATGATTCAGCCGAGCTTAAGCCGTATAGTGCTGAGATTGAGTATGAGCACCTCTTCTTTTTTGATGTGAAAAACCCGAAGTTTAGATTGGTTAAGAAATTTTATCAGGAATTCCAGGTGGCTATTGGTGCTATTCCTGAAATGCATGTCGACGGCCTGTTGCCGCGCATAAGTTATGTATTAACGATAGAGGGGGAGGCGGGCAAGCGCTTAGATCGAATTGTTTTATCGAATCAGACTAATGAGGAGGTGATCCCGGCTGAAAAGCTGGCCCAACGTTATTTTGATCTTGAGTATCGCTTGCGTAAAGATCGTGACTTTATCAAGACCAGTCTTATTATCAATTCGTTGACCAATCATGAGGAATTACGTCTGGTCTGCCGCCTCTTGAATACCGCTTACGCGAGCTCAGTAACTACCTTTTTCTGCCCGACCAAGACGATCTTTAAGTGTTTCGACAAGTTGGTTGAGTCACGTTACTATACCTCCCGGAAAGAGCATTTTTTCGTTGATCGTGAAGAACTTTTATACGATGCCGTTATCCCGTTTATTCAGTACATGATTCTAAATGTTGAGGAGCTTATGCTGCTTGACAAGGTTATTCAACGAAAAGGTAAGGACCTGACCAGTCGGCAGTTGGTTCGGAACATGAACCAGGGGAAAAAGGGGGAGAATAATAAGGGGGGGCGTTTGCTTTTAACTGATGGCAGTAAGGGCGTGCGTTATACAGAACGTTTGACCCCGACCCGGGCCCTGCTTTATTGGAAAAAGGCGCGGATGCCAGAGGATACAATGTTTCGGATGCGTTACGCTGATCGGCAGATTGTTTGTGGTGATGATTTTGTTGATGAGCTCAGCTCAACGTTGGGTGCGGGTGATACCTTTACCGGTATCTTTATAGCCTTGAAAGCACTATCTTGGGACAGTGGACATGCTCTGCGCGGGGCGACTTTAGGCTCGCAATATTTTATCAGGACTCGTAAAAGAGCAAAAATTAAAGACCTGATTGCGACTGATGAGCGTCACATGATGATGGGAACCGATACCGAGCTTCGCGATATCATCTCACACCATCTGCAGGAGAGCGGCGACCCGACCCGTTACGGAACCATTACGGACACAGTAATAACTATCAATACAACTCAGGTCCATCACCCTTTTCGTGAGATTTTAGAACTGTCTAAAGAGATCGTTGCGGCAAAAAAAGAGCGGTTATGAAAAAAAGGCGGGAGTAGGTTGCGAATCTACTCCCGCCTTTTTGGGTAATAGTTGGCTAATTCCCGACTCTACTTCAGTACCCATGGAGTCAAGTCGTTGTCGGCAAATTTTTTCGGAAGTTTGAAATCTCCGGCCGCGACCGCAACTTTAATTAATCTGGCACTCTCTTCCATGCCCAGTTCATTCATTAGGGCTAAGGGGCCTTTGGGCCAGGCCAGAGAAGTGATAATGCCGAGTTCAAGATCATCAGGGCTGACTACGTTATGTTCGATGAGGTGGGTTGAAATTGCGAAGATTGCACCTAAAAGACGCTCTTTAACCAGGGTGCGGTCGGCTGCGATTTCGGTGATGGGACCGCCTTCAATATCCCAGGGCGTCCCGCTTTCAAACTGCTTTTTGAGCTGCTCACACATCTCTGGATAACCGGTGTCTGCTTCACGCAGGTACTCGGCCATTGAGACCCCGGCATGAAAACAGGTGCCTAAGCCGGCACCGTTTTGGACCCACATAATTCCGAATTTAAGGCCTAAAGCTTCCTGAGAGATACTTTCCAGGCTGATTGCATTAAGTTTGTCGCCGTAGAAGCTGTCAAGGACAACATAGCTTGCAATAAATACCGGGTTGACGGCAAAACCGGGAAAATCTTTGACTGTGATTGCGACTTTGCGATTCTTTTTCGCAAACTCCATCAGAGCGGAGTAGGTTTCATCGGAGGTCTCTTTCTGCTTGATCACCTCAACCAGGCGGTTGATGTTGGCGGGGAAGAAGTAGTGCAGACCAGCAGTCCGGCTCGGGTTGTCAACTTCTGCCATCAGTTTTTCGATCAGAAAGGTTGAGGTGTTGCTGACCAGAATTGCATCTTTACGGCAAACCTTAGAGAGTTCGGCAAAGACTTCAATCTTAAGATCCATCTTCTCAATTGCCGCTTCGATAACCAGGTCACACTCAGCAAGTCCTGAGTAGAGGCTGGTACCGCTGATCTGGCCGCTGAGTTTGTCCATATCGTCTTGGTTGATTTTACCTTTGGCAACTCTTTTGCTTAATGGTTTTGTTACCCAACGCTCAAACATGCTGGCGACGAGTTCATCGTTAAGTTCCTTGTAGATAACTTTGTAGCCTGCGCCCGCAGCATTTAGAGCGATCGCCGCCCCCATGACTCCAAAACCAACAACTCCAACAGTTTTAATCTCAGTCATTTCATGATCTCCTTTGACAAACATTGTTACTTATTGATCCCGATCTGGCTGATATTTGCAACTCAGTATCAGGCGTAATTAATAAATTTGGTCAGGCTCCTAGCAGATGGTAAAAAAAAACACAATATTATTTTCAATTTTTTTCCGACTTGCTTATATGAAGAAAAAGTCGTATGTTAACAATTAATAAAAAAAACAGTTTATATTGTAACACTATTTTTTACGATAAGGAGACTTGAGGCTATGGCTGGAGTAAACAAAGTGATTCTGGTGGGGCACCTCGGAGCTGATCCGGAAATGAAGTATGGTAGCAGTGGCAACCCTTTTACAACCTTTAACCTAGCAACCAGTGATAGTTGGGTTAAGGATGGGCAAAAAGAGGAGCGTACTGAATGGCACCGGATTATAGCCTTTGGGAAATTAGCTGAGATTTGTGCCAAGTGGCTGCATAAGGGGAAACAGATCTACCTTGAAGGTCGGATTCAAACCCGATCTTGGGAACAGGATGGAATTAAACGCTATACGACTGAAATTATTGCCGGGACTATGCAGATGTTGGGGAGTAAGGACGGAGGAGGTTCCGGCGGCGGTTTTCAGGGTGGCGGACAACCGGGAGGTTTCGGTGGTGGTCAGAACCAAAACCAGAACCAAAACCAGAACCAAAACCAGAACCAAAACCAGAACCAGGGTTTCTCCGGTGGTTCCGGTCAGGGTAGTACTTTCTCCTCCCCGGGACCTCAGGTAAGTTCCGAAAGTCAATCAGCATACGGTCAGGCCTCAGCACCTGATTCAGGACCTGACGATATCCCGTTCTGATTTATTGAAAGAGGATTAGGAGAATGAATTTTGAACTTAGTTGGGGCACTTTAGAAGAAGTGACTCTGGCGCAAGTTGAGCCGACCCGTGCGTTTAGTCGAACCCGTCGTTTTTTGGCGGCCCTAAGTCTTGATCGGCGAGATAAGCTCTTTGACCTCTACCTCTGCGCTGATCAGCGTAATGCCGCAATTCGAAACTTGCTCGACCAGCTCGGCAATGTCAGGGTTTTTTCATCGGCGGGGAATGTTGTTTTTAATCCCAGCCGGCGCCCGGCGGTTATTTTAGCTCATGGGCCACATTGTGGGGCGGTCGATTATGTGAAAAAATTGGGGATGGAGAGTTCCGGTAGGGTGCCTGATTTTCCCGCCCTGGCAACGGCTGTTGCTGATGGCATCCTGGGTAATGCACGGCTACAGTTAGCCCGGATAGCGCCAGAAGCACGGGGTGGAGTTCTCTATTTTGATCACGAACAGGGCCACCTCGAACTCTATTGCAACGATGAACAGAGTCAGCCCTATGCGCAGCATCATGTGGCAGAATTTATCTATCAAGAGCTCTCGCTAAGTCTTGTGGGGCGTTTCCCGAAAGCTCAACTCGAAGAGCACGCCAAAGAGCAGAATCCAGCTTTTACTCTAGTTTGCCCGCCGCAAATACGGCCGTACGGTTATAACTATTTTGAGGTAAATTTTCAGAATGGGTATGAATTTCACGGAGTGATCAGAGATTCTATTGCTTATGCCGTCAGTCAGGCTTTGGTTGGATCTGGGCAAAGTTTTTCTGAAACACGAGGGGTCGTACTTGCATTTACCGAGGAGTTGCGTGATAATTCAGAAGAGTTACTTGGGGTTTTGGAGGCTGAACACACTCATCTTGCTGACTATCTTGGTCGGGGTGGCTCGATCTTTTGCGTCGTTGTCGGCCACCTGCCGTCGGGCAAGCGGATCTATCGTTTGCAGAGTTCAAGCTGAAGGGCCTCTGACAGTCTCCTAGGCCAAGGTATTGATGAGCT
Source organism: Pseudomonadota bacterium (assembly GCA_030641485.1). GTDB lineage: Bacteria > Desulfobacterota > Anaeroferrophillalia > Anaeroferrophillales > Tharpellaceae > Tharpella. The sequence continues at coordinate 11,170 of DAOWHJ010000047.1, read as the reverse complement.
CGCCTAACATCTCATCGGCAGTTTGGGCGGTTTTCAGGTTGGCCTTAATGGCCAGGGTTGATTCCATGGTTTTGACATATTCGGTTGCAAGGTCGACATTGGACATCTCAATCTCGACCAACTCACCTTCCTGGTTCAGCTCCATTCTTGAGGGCCCCGAAGACAAGTCTGTCGAGCTCGATGTGGTTGGTGCTCCATTGGGGCCTTCCTTAATGTCTACTCGTTGACTTTTGTAGCCATCACTGTTTAAGTTGGCAATATTGTTGGCACTGGCCTCTAAGCGGGTGAAGTGGCTCTGGATGGCGAGTAGGGAGGTGTTTAGGGTGTTACTCATAACGAAAAAACTCCTTAAGTTGAAAAAAATCCTCTTGACAAAGGTCACTCTTTAAGCTATCTAGGCCCTCGCTTGGTTAGCCGGGGTAGCTCAGTCGGTAGAGCAGGGGACTGAAAATCCCCGTGTCGGCGGTTCGATTCCGTCCCCCGGCACCAGCTTTTCAAGCATTAAGGCGTTCTCTTCAGAGAGGACGCCTTTTTTTTGTTCGCTCCGGCGAGCATAACATATTTTTCTGAATTTGTCCAACCGTGTGGTCTTGATTTGCGGGTTTATTTTTATTGTTATTGGCGCTTCGCTTTTCCTTTTCGCCAGTTTGAAACTATGAAACTGAAACCGAGTTGTTGCAATTTACTTTTGTTTGGGTCGCTACCATGATAATGTGCTCTGTAAGATTACGGGCTTGTGACCTTCTCCTGAAGGGTCTTTGCCGGGTGTAGCGCCTGCGTTGGAGTGGGTTTCGGTTAAATTGTTTTGGCAAGCTGTTTTAGTGAATATTTCGTGAAGGAGTTGCGTTTATGTCGGGGGAAATTATTTCAACCTCATGTTTTAAAGCCTATGATATTCGTGGTCGGGTTCCAGATGAACTTAATGAGGAGCTGGCCTGGCGCTTGGGGCGGGCCTATGCAGAGTTCATAAAGCCCAAAAAAGTTGCGGTTGGCGAAGATATCCGTCCTTCAAGTCGGGCCTTGGCGACCGCCCTTTCCCGGGGATTGAATGAGGGCGGGGTCGAGGTTTTAGAGCTTGGTCTTTGTGGTACGGAAGAGGTCTATTTTGCGACTTTCAACTACCAGCTTGATGGCGGGATTATGGTGACAGCAAGTCATAATCCCGGTGACTATAATGGCCTGAAATTGGTCCAGCACGAATCTCGTCCGCTAAGTGGTGACTTTGGTCTGCCGCAGATTGAAACGCTGGTTCGATATGGTAATTTTTCAAGTTCGACAACTATTGCTGAAACCAGACCTTTTCTCTTTCGTCCCGATTATATTGAACATCTTTTAAGTTATATTGAGCCGAAAAAATTACAACCATTTAAAATAGTGGTCAATGCCGGTAACGGTTGTGCCGGTCCGGTTTTAGACCTGTTGGAAGAGCGTTTGCCATATACCATGGTCAAATTGCTGAATCAGCCGGATGGCACCTTTCCGGAAGGGATTCCCAATCCACTCCTGCCAGAGAATCGGGCTTTAACGAGTCAGGCTGTGGTTAAACATCAAGCCGCTGTCGGTTTAGCTTGGGACGGGGATTTTGACCGCTGTTTTTTCTTTGATGAAAATGGCCGCTTTATCGAGGGTTACTATATCGTTGGTCTTTTGGCTGAGAGTTTGTTGGCGAACCACCCTGGTGCAGCGATTATACACGATCCCAGGCTTTTATGGAATACGGTTGAGTTGGTTTCCGAGAGTAATGGCAGAGCCTATATGTCAAAGACCGGTCATGCATTTATTAAAGATAAAATGCGAGAACTTGATGCTCTTTACGGTGGAGAGATGAGTGCGCACCACTATTTTCGCAATTTTTCTTATTGTGACAGTGGTATGATTCCTTGGCTTTTGCTTTTGGAGCTTATGGCAAAGCGGGATCAACCACTCTCCAAACTTGTTGATGAAAGGATTCGGCGCTTTCCCGTCAGTGGTGAAATTAACCGACGACTGGTCAACCCTGAGGCTGCAATTGCAGCGGTGGAAGAGTATTTCAGTGGGCGCGAAGAGTTGCTTAAGCGGGATCTTACCGATGGGTTGAGCCTTGAGTTTGCAAATTGGCGTTTCAATCTCCGCTCTTCCAATACTGAGCCCTTGGTGAGATTGAATGTTGAAAGTCGGGGTGATAGAGTTTTGCTGGAGAATAAGACCGAGACGATTTTGCGCCTGCTTGATAAATTTAAGGTTTAGAAAGTTTCTCTTCAGCTTGACCCGAGTGCGAATAAAGGTTATAAGTCGGGTTCGGCATTTGGTTGCTGTTTATGAGTTGATTATGGCTAATCTAAATTAAAATAGAAAATGGATTTTCAGGAGAGAGCTTGTGAGTGAAGATAAAAAAGTTGACGATAAAAAAGTTGAAAAAAAGAGTACTGCTGCTAATTCAGATTTAGCAAAGCCTGTAAAATCGAAAAAGAGCAGTAGCGGACTTTCTCTGCTGACTCTAGTTTTGGTCTGTGCGCTGGCAGTGGCTCTAGTTTCAGTTTTCTTGAGTGGTCAGAAACTTGATAAACAGGTGCTTGAACTGGAGCGCAAGATTGCAACTTTGCAGTTGGGTGAAAAAGCGACTGTCCAGCGGGTTTTAGCTTTGGAAGATGAATTTGTGGTCATGGGACTTAAACATCGTCTCCACAAAATCAATAAATCCCAAAAAGATCTCATGACCCTAAAAAGGGTCATCGCTGATAACTCGGAGATGGTTAAGAAGGTCCAGGCCTTGTCAGCTGATCTAGGCGATGAAGCGAAGCGTCTCAAAAATGAAATTTTTGGTAATGAGCCTAAAGTATTTAAGGGGAGTCGTTTGCCCTGTGCCCCAGCAGCTGAAAAAGCCAGCCCTCCGGCATGTTACCAGCGCTGTTTAGAGACCGGGCAATGTGCGCTTCCTGGGGTTGCGGGAAATCAGGCTGCCGTAAATCCATATTTGGTAATTAAAACAGCCCCCGTTTCAGCTCATGAAACTCCGAAAGTTGTGGTTCCAGTATCAGAACCAAAGTCGGGTTGGGCGAAATTCATCAGTCTACGTCTTTTTGGTCAGGCACTTGAATGAAAAGTTTGCGTGACGTTCAGATTTTAGTTATCCCGGTGATGCGTTAACTGAAAATTTACTATATTTATTGCGGAAATGCGGGTGGCAAAGATGGGGCGTGATGAGGGTCTGGTTTGTGGAATCAATGCGGTTGGTGAGCTTTTGCGGCGTCAGCCGGAACGGATCCAAGTTCTTAACCTCCTTGAAAACGGCAGTCGCCGGGTTAAAGAGTTAGGAGAACGGGCACACAAGGCTAAAATCACGGTCAAAATGGTTCCGGCAACAGCATTAGATCGGTTGGCGGATGGAGTTCGACATCAGGGTGTAGCCGCTAAGGTTACACCCTTTATTTTTACCCCCCTGGCAACCTTGCTTGAAACTGCCCTCCAAACAGCGGCTCCGGTGTTGATTGCTCTTGACGGGGTTACCGACCCGCGCAATCTCGGGGCGATTATCCGAACTGCGGCGGCCGCCGGGGTTGTGGGCCTGTTGTTGCCGGAGCGACGTAGTGCCGCGATCACTGCAACTGTTGCCAAAACCGCTGCCGGAGCCTTGGAGAGCCTGGCAATTAGCCGGGTCGTCAATTTAGCTGATGCCCTGCGGTGTTGTCAGGATCGCGGATTCTGGGTCTACGGTGCGGCTGCAACCGGAGGTGAAGACCTCTACAGCGTCAAGTGGCCTGAAGCGGTAGTTCTGGTTTTGGGCTCTGAGGATAAAGGCCTACGTCCACTGGTGGAAAAACATTGCGATCACCTGATAACCATCCCCTTAGCCGTTGCCAGTGAGTCTTTAAATGTCAGTATCGCGTCAGCTATAACTCTGTTCGAGATCAATCGGAGTCGTCGATGTCAATGAAATCTGGTTGGCCGAAACTGGCAATTGTTTTAGTTGAGCCCAAGCTTGATCTGAATGTCGGGGCCGTTGCCCGGGCGATGAAGAATTTTAATTTAGGGCGTCTGCTCCTGATTTCACCGGGTTGCGATCACCTTTCAGATCAAGCCCGGGCGCTAAGTTGTGGAGCTGATGATCTGCTTGAACGGGCCGAAATTTTTTCGGACCTTGATAGTGCTCTCGCCGAATTTAAACTGGTAGTCGGCACTACAGCTCGGTTGGGTAAATATTGCAAACCGGTCTATACCCCAACGCAAACTGCGTTAAAGATTGGCGATTTGGGTGCTCAAGTGCCGGTTGCGATTATGTTTGGCCGCGAAGATTTTGGTCTTGGTCGCGAACAGCGTCGCCATAGCCATATCCTCTCATCAATTCCAGTAAATCCTGAATTCTCCTCTCTGAATCTAGCTCAGTCAGTACTGCTTTATGGTTATGAACTGAGCCAGCTTAAAGATCGCAACCGGGTGAGTGACAGTAATAGCTTGGGCAAGGTTGGGGGTGAACTTGCTTCTCATGCTGAACTTCAGGGGATGTACAGTCACATGCGTTCAACTCTGGATGGCGCAAATTTTCTTGACAAGAGTAACCCCGACCACCTGCTCGAATACCTGCGTCGTCTTTTTGGCCGCGCCGCCATGCGTCAACGTGAAGTTCGAATAATTCATGGTATCATGAGCCTGATTGATAACGCTGGCAGGCATAATTCGTCAGTGCTGGATGAATGAGTAGCCCCGCTTTGTTTTGCTGGCCCTTATGCTGCCGTTGGACAAGGTTTCTATCGAGATGCGGGTTTCAACGTAACCCCTCGAAGGAGGGAAAGCCTGGTCTGACTTCAATTGGGACGGGAGAGAGTTGCATGACTGGATCACGAAAGAATTTTGTTGAAGCCATGCAGGTGGTTAATGGGGTCGTGTTGGGTAAGAAACTGCAGGTAAGGCTTGCTTTTACCGCATTGCTCGCCGGGGGTCATCTGTTGATTGAGGATCTCCCCGGGGTTGGCAAAACAATTTTGGTTCAGGCCTTAGCCCAGGTTTGTGGCCTCTCTTTTCGGCGAATCCAGTTTACCAGTGATCTGCTGCCGGCCGATATTGTCGGGGCAGTCGTCTTTGAACGTCAAAAAGAGCTTTTCACTTTTCGACCGGGTCCTCTTTTTGCGCAATTGATTTTAGCCGATGAGGTCAACCGTGCAACGCCCAGAACCCAGAGTGCATTGCTTGAGGCTTTGGAAGAGCACCGGGTTACGGTTGATGGTCAAACTTATGATCTTCCAGAACCTTTTTTTGTGATTGCGACCCAAAACCCAGCTTACCAGATTGGTACCTACCCCTTGCCGGAATCTCAACTTGATCGTTTTCTGATGCGTTTAGAGTTGGGTTATCCCGAGGCCGAGGCGGAGCGCGAGCTCTTGGCCGGAGGTGATCGGCGGCAGCTACTCGATGATCTTAAGCCTTGTCTCAACAATTCAGATCTGCTTCAGTGTCAGCGGCAGGCCGCCGCTCTCCATGTTGCTGACCCTTTACTTGATTATCTGCAGGAGTTGCTTAAAAGAAGTCGCGACGGCGGCCTTTTTCAGCGTGGTCTTTCACCTCGGGCGGGACTTGCCCTGTTGGCTGCAGCGCGGGCTTGGGCCTGGCTTGATGGGGTCGCTTTTGTCCGGCCTGAAGATCTACAGGCCGTTTTTTTTGTGGTTGCCGGCCATCGTCTGGAAACGGTTGATGGCTCTGATAGCGCTCCGTTGATCAAGCAACTTCTGGATTCTGTCCCTCTGTCATGAAGCCGGGGGAGAATCTCAGGGATTCCTGGCGTCGAAGATTTGATTTCTGGTTGGCGCGGCGGCGCCCTGAAATCGGCAAGGCTTGTCGCCTCTCGCACCGTCGTCTCTACATTATTCCGACTGCTACCGGTCTCTTCTTTGTATTGGTACTCCTGTTGATTTTAGTTGGTGCGGCAAATTTTGGTAGCAGCATGGCCTTTATCTTGGTTTTTCTTCTGGTTGGGGTCGGGATTAATGCGATTTGGCTGACTCACGCCAATCTTCTTGGTCTGATTATTGAGCCGCTCGCCTTGATTCCGGCTTTTGCCGGTGAAGAAGTTGCATTGCGGTTGCGTCTTGAAAACCCCCAAGACCGGTTGCGACCGGCGCTTAAGTGGAGCTGGCTTGATGAACCTGAAGCGCCGGTTCTATCTCAAATAAAATCATTGAGTAGTGATAATGTTAGCCTGACTAAAATTGTTCGGCAACGTGGTTGGTTCACTCTACCTCCGATACGTTTGGGAAGTTCATGGCCATTAGGTCTCTTCTACGTCTGGACGATTTTTCGCCCATCAGAGAAAATTCTTGTTTATCCACAACCGGCTCGGTCAGGTCTGCCGTTGCCTCTAAGTGCTCACGCTGGTGGCGAAAAACCTCAGCCTGTTGGTCAGACACAAGTCTCTGGCAATGATGATTTTGCCGGTCTGCGGCCCTATCGCATAGGAGATTCTCCGGGTCGTCTTGACTGGCGCGCCCGCGCTCGTGGCGGTGAACTTCAGGCTCGGGAATTTCATGGCAGCAGTGCCGATCGTTTACTTTTTGATTGGTGGCAACTGCATGAATCTGGGGTTGAGGCCCGCCTCTCGCAACTCTGTCGTTGGGTTCTGGATGCCGAAGTTGCAGGCTACGATTACGGCTTGCGTCTCCCGGGGCAAGATATTGAGCCCGGTCAAGGGCCGCAACATCGCCATCAGGTGCTGACCGCCTTGGCACTTTTTAAAGTGTCTTGAAAAAGAGTTTCTCAATGGAAACCTTGACCCCACATGCTCGCCGTTGGTTGATGACGGCTCTAAGCGCAGTTTTATTGCCGCATCTATTGGTTTTGCCGTGGTGGTTGAGCAGCTTCGTGGTGCTGGTTTTAGGGCTGGGTTGGGGGCGCTCTTTTGCTGGCTTTCCAAAATTCCCCGGTTTTCTCAAATATCTACTTTTTTTCTTGGCCTTGGGCGGTTTTTTCGTTACCTTTGGTTTGCCATCGGGGCGGAGCTCGGGTAGTGCCCTGCTGGTCTTGATGGCGGCGCTGAAACCCCTGGAGATTGAACGTCAAAAAAACGCCCGTCACCTTTTGCTGCTCAGCTATTTTCTCGTGGCGGCCTACTTTTTTTCACATCAGGAGATCGCGGCAGCTCTCTGGCTCTTTTTTGCGGTTTTTCTGATTACCTCGGCCCTAACCGCTCTAGAGTTGAATGATGAACCTTTTTTCTCACGTAGACTGCTGACACCCTCTCTAACTCTTCTTAGTGCTTCTTTGCCGCTGGCGTTGATTCTCTTTTTGCTTTTTCCAAGATTGCCGGGCCCTTTATGGAGTTTTCCCGAAGAGCGGCGGATGGCGGTTACCGGGCTTCCGAATGAACTTGAAATGGGTGGTATCAGTCACCTGGTTCGTTCGTCTAAGGTCGCTTTGCGGGCCGAGTTCGTGGGTCCGGTGCCGCCTCCGGAAAAGCTCTATTGGCGGGGTCCGGTATTTCCTTTGTTCGATGGTCGGACCTGGCGGCGGCTCGATGTGAGCCCAGTTACTTCAAGGTCCGGCCTGATTCATCTTTCACCTCTGCAACCATATACAGTGACTTTGGAAGCGCATCATCAGCCTTGGTTGTTGGCTCTTGATCCCCCTTTTTCAGTGCCTACAGGGGCCTCTTTTTCAGCCTCTTATGAGGTTCTTCTGGATCGTCCGTTGCATCAACTCCATCGCTACCAGATGGCAACGGCCGAGATCGTTAAATGGCCTGCTGAATGGGTGGATAGAGGTGGGTGGGGCGCGACAACTATGCTACTCTCGCAGATTGCCCAGCAGCGCAATCCCCGCAGTTTTGAGTTGGCTCGCTCATGGGCCGAAGCTGAGCTTGGTGATGAGGCCTTGGTTGAACGGCTTTTAAACCTTTTTCGACAAAATCCCTTTCGTTATACTCTTGACCCTCCATCCTTGGGCGGCAGCGGTCCGGTTGATGAATTTATCTTTCAAACCCAGGCTGGTTTTTGCGAACATTATGCCGGCTCTGCAGCTTTTTTATTACGAGCCGCGGGTCTGCAAGCCCGGGTCGTGGCTGGTTATCTCGGTGGTGAACGACACCCTGTGGGGGGCTATCTGATTGTTCGTCAGTACAATGCTCATGCCTGGATTGAGGTGCGGATTAAAGATAAAGGCTGGGTGCGTATCGATCCAACCGCAGCCGTGGCCCCGGAACGGGTTGAAATTGGTATAGCTGCGGCTTTTCCTGAGAGTGATGCTTTTTTCCTATGGCGGGAAGGGCGCGGAATTGGCTGGTTGCGAAAAGTTGGACAGTATCGGGATTTAGCAGAGTTTTACTGGAATTATTGGGTCTTAGGCTATGGGCCGAAACTGCAAAATCTTTTTCTCGGTCGTTTCGGGTTAGGGTTGCATCATTTGAATTTATGGATTACAGCCCTCATCGGTCTGCCTTTTCTGGCCCTTCTTCTGGGGCTCGGTATCCTTAATTTTGGTGTTTTTGAAAAAATTCCACCGGAAGTCAAACTCTATCGGATTTACTGTCGGCGCCGGGCCCGGCATGGTTGTCGACGAAAATTATCAGAAACACCGACCGCTTACGCCCAGCGTTTAGCGCAAAAGTTTCCAGCGGAAATGCATGAAAATACTGAAATTGCCGTACTTTATCTTGATCTGCGCTATGGCAAAAGGAGCCCTGGAGATGTTGGAGTTGATCTAAAGCGCTTGCGGCAGCTATGTCGTCGTTAGTGGAGTTTAGCCTGCCAATTGTGCTTATCACTCATGTTATTTTTGGGCCGGCCATTTTAGCGTTCGCGTTGAATTGTTACTTTGACTTTTAGAGTCACCCACCCTTGATCATCATTCTAAATTGTTTGGCAATCCCTTTCATCTCTTCGGATTGAGCGCTAAGCTCTTCCGAGGCGGCGGCCGTCTCTTCGGAGGTGGCCGCATTTTGTTGGGTTATGTTATCGATTTTTTTCAAGGATGAGCTGATCTCTTTTAAGGCTTCACTTTGTGCATTTGAGTTTTCTGTTATCTCTGCGATGATGACCTGGGTATTGGTCGCGCCTTCATCAACCGCAGTAAAGTCTTGGTTTGTCCGTTCCAAAACTTCCGCACCCTGATTAACCCTGTCCATGGTTTCAGCAATCATTTGAGAGGTCTCTTTCGCGGCCTCTGCCGAGCGTCCGGCAAGGTTGCGGACTTCATCAGCCACCACAGCAAAACCTGCACCGGCCTCACCAGCCCGAGCAGCCTCAACCGCAGCATTTAGCGCCAGCAGGTTGGTTTGAAATGCGATTTCATCGATAGTTTTTATAATCTTCTGGGTCCTATGGCTGGCCTCCTTGATCTTCTCCATGGAGTCAATCATCTCATTCATTGAATCACGTACGGAGTTGATCATGGTTATGGTCTGGTTGACCAAATTATCGGCCTTGACTGACTGTTCTGCATTGTCACGGGCTTTATTCTCAATTTCGTTGAAAGAGAGGTTGGTTTGCTGAAGATCTGAGGCTTGTTCTGAAGAGCCTGCCGCCAGTAGCTGGCTGCTTGAAGCGACTTCTGAAGCGGCACACGAAACCTGATCGGTGCTTTCGTCAAGGGTGCGGCCCAAGCGATCTATTGGTATAATGACCTGGCGGGATATTAGATAGTAGAGTAACACGATCGCAATTAGGGCGCCAATAATCCCCACCATTATACTTTTGTAACGTAGTGATTTGTTAGTCGCATAGGTGTTGTCGATATTTTTGCGGACCATTATGCCACCTAATATCTTACGGCTGGTGCCGTGGCAGTGGTGGCAATTTTTTTCGTTAAGAATTGGTTGAGCAATGCTCATGAAATGCTGGTTTTTTATAAACTCTTCATGAGGTTCAATGAGGGTCGCACTATCGTTGAGAAAATTATTGATATCAATTATAAGGCTGGGGGTCTGCAGGGTCTCCCCGAGAGTCTTGCCAATGAGACTCTCCTCGGTGGTGTAACTGATCTCGCGGTTGAAATCGAAAATGAAAATTTCGATATCATCCATCTCTCGACTGATGCCAGACATCAGATTCTTGATGGTTCTGCCATCGTTGACGGCCATGGGCCCCTTGATGCCGTTATGGATAGCCTGGGAGAGGCGGGTGGCGGCGTGGCCGGCTTCTTTTTTTAAGGCTCGTTGTTGATCAATGGTGTTAATTGTGATTAGAAGACCGATTAGCAGGGTCAAAAGTGAGATCAGGCTGATAATTATTTTGAATTGGAGACCGTGTTTAGCATTCATTAGTGCGCTCCTCCATGGATCAGAGGTTTGAAATCGAAAGCTGCGACCCTCTCTTGGTTATGGCAGTGGGTGCAGTGTTCAATGCTGATACTTTTAATGATATCTTCAGGGTCCTCACTTTCCCGATGGCGGCTGCCGGGACCGTGGCACGATTCACAGCCTAAATTGCTGAGTTCGGGAGTCTTATTCAAGGAGATAAAGCCACCCGGTTTGCCGTAGCCAGTGGTGTGACATTCGAAACAACCTTTAAACTCAGCCTCGGTCAGTCCCTTTTTAAGAATCATGATACTTTCAAACGAATGGGCTTTTTTGGAGAATGCGGCAAAATTGTTATACTCTTTTTCGTGGCACTCAGCGCAGATTGCAGAGCCCACATAACTCTTCTCTGCAGCCTCGAGTAGACCCTGGCCGCCGCTGAGAATTAGTAACAGAGTGATGATTGTGATAGTAATCAGTGAGGGTCGGGGGAAATTTTTGTGGAAACAGAGGCGTTTAGTCTTCAGGGAGGGCGATGGCATTGATCTTCTCCTTAAAAGCTTTATTACTTTAGTCTGACATTGTGATATATTTCATTATAACACGATATATTCAGTTTGTAAAATGGTGATTAAAGGTTGTCATATAGGAAGCATGGATAATCACTATGGGGTTGTTCGCGCGAAAAAAGTTTCAATCAAGTGTAGAGCACTAAAAAGATAAAAAAAGTATTGTATCGGAGTGTTGTCTGTGCTATAGGGGACTCGTCAATTATTTTAACTTCGAGAAAATTGGGAGAACTCATCATGGCAAAGGTCTTAATCGTCTATTTCAGTCGTACCGGCAATACGGAAAAAATGGCTCAGTTTATTGCTGAGGGGGTTCGTTTTGCGGGGGCTGAAGTCGAGCTCAAAAAGGTGGGAAAGGGTAAAACGGAAGAGGATCTTGCCGGCTATGATGGCTATATCTTTGGTT
>DAOWHJ010000035.1 GCA_030641485.1 Pseudomonadota bacterium | reverse complement strand
TGTTTTCACGAAGCTTACAAAAAAATCTGTGAAGCGGGCTGGAACTCTGCCGCGAAAGATCCTGAAGTTGGTGGTCAGGGGATGCCGCTAAGTCTTTATATCGCTTGTACGGAACTCTTTAACTCGGCCAATTTCCCTCTGCTGATGTACCCCGGTTTGTCCTGTGGAACGGCTACTCTAATTGAACTTTTTGGTAGCAAAGAGCAGAAACAGAAATACATGCTTAAAATGTATTCAGGCGAATTTGGCGGGACTATGGGCCTGACTGAGGCCGGAGCTGGCAGTGATGTTGGGGCCTTGCGTACTAAAGCTGTAAAACAGGCTGATGGAACTTATCTGATCAGCGGTACGAAGATGTTTATTTCGAGTGGTGATCATGATTTGACGCCGAATAATATTCATGCTGTTTTAGCTCGAATTGAGGGTGATCCGGTTGGTACCGATGGTATTTCGTGCTTTATCGTTCCTAAAATTATGGTTAATGATGATGGCTCATTGGGTGCGCCCAACGATGTTATTACTGGTAATATCGAACATAAGATGGGAATCAAGGGATCGGCTACCTGTACCTTGAATTTCGGCGAAGAGGATAGATGTTATGGTGAACTCTTAGGCCGGGAACGTCAAGGTATGGAGATTATGTTTCACATGATGAATGATGCTCGCCTCGAAGTCGGTATTCAGGGCCTGGGAGTTGCTTCGGCCGCTTTTGAACATGCTCGCGATTATGCCCGTGAACGGATTCAGAGTCGGGCAATTTTGGAGATGACCAACCCCGAAGCTAAAGCTGTAAGCATTATCGAACATCCAGACATCCGTCGTACCTTGTTATGGATGAAATCATACACTGAAGGCATTCGGGCGTTAATCTATTATGTTTCCTATGCCTTTGATCAATCAGAGATTGCAAACGATGCCGTTGAGAAGAAAAAATGGGATGGGATGGTTGAACTCTTGACCCCGGTCTGCAAAGCTTTTTCTACCGATAAATCAATTGAGATCTGCTCTTTTGCCATGGATGTCTATGGCGGCTATGGTTACTGTTCTGAGTATCCGGTTGAACAGTATATGCGTGATGCTAAAATCACTACAATCTACGAAGGTACCAACGGCATTCAGTCGCTCGATCTGGTTGGCCGTAAACTGGCCCAGAACCGGGGCCAGAATCTGAAAAATATATTTGAAGAGATCGGCAAAATCGCAGCTTCAGCCGGAGCTGATCCCGAGCTGCAACGGCTTGGTGCTTCTTTAGGTAAAGCTGCGCAGGCAGTGGGTGGAGTTACTCTACAGTTTAAAGATTGGGCCGATGGCTCTGGTTTGTTGCTGGCAATATTAAATGCCCGACCCTTTCTGGAAGTTTTTGGTGACCTTCTGGTTGGTTGGCGATTGGTGCATGGTGCTCAGATTGCATTAGCCGCCGTCAATAAAATCTACGCCGATGCTGGTGCCCAGACTCAAGCCGAACGTCGGGCCTTCGCGAGAAATAATAGCGAGGCTGCATTCTATGAGGGGAAAATTGCCAGTGCCCGCTATTTTGCAAGCACCATTCTTCCGACGATTAAAGGACGCTGTCTCGGCATCCAGGCCGGTGACCGGACTCCGATCGAAATGCTGGACGCATCGTTTGGATAGTAGAGATAAGTTGCAGCGGACATAAGCGAACTTTGCTTCGCCCTCATTAACGGGGTCAAAGCTGGGGTGCTGACGCACCTTTTACCAGCAATGACCCCAGCAGAGACAGGTCGAACAAATTCTGCGATAAAAAAGTTCACTCTATCTCGGTCGGGGTCAAAACTGTCACGATGCGGGGACAGACCTCCAGGCAGGGCTTTAGCCCGAGCCGGGCTGAGCTCTGTCCCCCTCGAAGTGGGCGAAGCAATGTTCGCCGTTAACCACAGTGACTTAACTCCTGAATTAAAACAAACCTAAAAACAAGGAGATCTAAAAAATGAAGTATCAGATTAAAAAAGCGGCGGTTCTTGGGGCCGGAGTGATGGGAGCAACGATCGCGGCCCATCTCGCGAATGCTGGGATTGAGTGTCTTTTGCTTGATATCGTCCCTTTTGAACTGAAACCTGCCGACGTGGCTAAAGGTTTGACCAAAGAGAGCCCGGCTTGGCGCAATAGTTTTGCGGAAAATGGCCTGAAAGGGGCGATTAAGTCTAAACCCGCCTCATTTTACGCAAAATCTGTCGCAAAATTGGTCAAAACCGGTAACTTTGAAGATGATCTTGACAAATTGGCCGGAGTTGATTGGGTCATCGAAGTTGTCATCGAAAATCTGAAAATTAAACATGAACTCCTGGCCAAAGTCGAAAAAGTGATTGGCCCTAACTGCATTCTCTCCAGCAACACTTCCGGTCTGCCGATCAATGAGGTTGGATCACAGCTCTCGGCTTCGCTCAAAGAACGTTTCTTGGGGACTCATTTCTTCAATCCGCCGCGCTACATGAAACTCTTAGAGATCATTTCCGGCCCCGAAACCAAGCCTGAAGTTATCGATTTCATGGCAAAATTCGGTGAAGAAGTTCTCGGTAAAGGAATTGTTCATTGTAAAGATGTGCCTAATTTTATCGCCAACCGAATTGGCGTATTTGATATCTCCAATGCCATAACCCTCATGCTGGAGATGGAACTGACGGTGCCCGAACTTGATGCCATTATCGGCAAAGCCCTGGGCCGGCCCGGTTCGGCGATCTGTGGAACCATGGATCTGGTTGGTCTTGATACTGGCATGCATGTTATGAAAAATCTCTATGATGCCGTGCCTGATGATGAGATGCGGGATATCTTTCTGGCTCCCGACTTCATGGTGAAAATGGTTGAGGGTGGCAAGCTTGGTAATAAAACTCGCCAGGGTTATTACAAAAAAACCAAGGATGAGAAAGGTAAAAGGGTAAACCTGGCCCTAGATTACAAAACTAATGAGTATGTTGCTTTTTCTAAGCCGCGTTTTGCTGAGCTTAAAGAAGCTCGCAAAACACCGGGTGGTTTTGG
>DAOWHJ010000079.1 GCA_030641485.1 Pseudomonadota bacterium | reverse complement strand
GTAAGGCTTCCCAGGCTGTGAAGATATGAAGGCCATGGTCTTTAAAACATTTATCGTACCTTCGATGAAGGGATTTATGTAACGTACATCCACTGTCAGATCTCCTTACAGTTGTAGGGAAGATTATGAGAAAACTTAAGCCAACTTTTATAAATTGGCGATTTATAAAATTAGTAAATTCGTAATAAACCCTGACTTACTAGCAAATTGTCTTGACAAGTTCAAGTATTTTTATGGATTTTTTTTTAACTTATTGTTAGTATCTGATACTGACGGGTGAAAATGGTATCTGGTTTGGATAATTAGCTGATTTTTGTTAAGTAATTCTTAGGATGCAAAATGTGAAAAAAACTATTCGGTATCTCTTACTTTTATTAATAACTATATTAGTGTCTCTCTTTGCTAGTGGCAGATCTTTCGCTGATCTATCACTAACTAACCGTCTCGCGGTCGAAAAGGGTGTGGGTCGAATGTTGGCGACGCGTTATTGTTCGGGTGAGGGAGCGTATGGTGTCGATACTAAAATTATCGGGAAAAATCTTAAACAAGTTGAGTACAAGGCTACCTATGATCGGTTTTTAGAGTCGGACTCGGTGCGCAAAGCGCAATCATTTCTGGACGAGAATCGCGATTGGATGGTAAAAATTGAGCAGAAGTTTAAGGTTGAGGCTGAAGTTATAACGGCAATCTTTTTGATTGAGTCTGATCTCGGTCGTTATCCTGGCCGTTACCCGTTGTTGAAAGTTTTTATTTCGCTTGCTTCCTGCAACCAAGATGAATATTTACGTAAGGTTTACGGGGAGTTAGTTGCGCGTTATCCAGATCTCGATTATGAATGGCTAAAGCGGCGTGCCCAAAAAAAATCGAACTGGGGTTACACTCAGTTGGTGGCCTTACTTAAAATGGCAGATCGCCTCAGTGTTGACACCGTGAAGGGTTCATGGGCCGGGGCCTTTGGTATTTGTCAGTTTATTCCAAGCAGTTGTTTGACTTATGCTGTTGATGGTAGTGGCGATGGTAAGATTGATCTTTATGATTTTCAGGATGCTGCGGCCAGTGTTGCCAACTATCTAAAGGTACATGGTTGGCGTCCGGGGCTTACGCGTAAGCAGCAGGAGAAAGTTGTTTGGAGTTACAACCATAGTCAACTCTACTGTGAGACTGTGGTGGCATTGGCGGGACGGCTGCAATAGATATGGTGGAAATATCGAAATCCGGAATCTTGATCTCGTTTGAAGGAATTGAAGGGTGCGGAAAGTCGACCCAGATCACTATGCTCGCTGAACGTCTGCGTAGTCTCGGTCGAGAGGTTGTGGTTTCACGTGAACCTGGAGCGACGCCGCTAGGAAAGCAATTGCGGGATTTACTTTTGAATCCCACCAATAATCCCGATGCCCTGACTGAATTATTACTCTATTTAGCTGATCGGCGTGAGCATTGTCGCCGAGTGATTAGCCCGGCGTTGGCAAGGGGCGCGATCATTTTGCTTGATCGGTTCATCGACTCAACCTGGGTTTACCAGGGGTATGCGGCGGCTGCCGCCGGGGCAAATGGAGAAAGAGAGTCGGTCTCGGTTGAAATTATTGATAGTCTGAACCGTTTGGTACTGGGGTCAGTTTGGCCAAAGCTAACCTTTCTCCTTGACTGCCCTGCGGAAACGGGTCTTAACCGGGCCCGCCGGCGGAATCATGATGCCGGAGAAGTTGGTATTGCAGATCGATTTGAGCAACGTCACCTCGATTTTCATGAGCAGGTGCAGGCCGGTTTTTTGCATTTAGCCGAGGTGGAATGTGAGCGTTTTTGCGTAGTTGATGCCAAAAAGATGATTGATGATATTCACAATGATATCTGGCATCAGTTTTCAAATCGGATTCTTGGACCGAATTTTCGGGCCGTAACTTCGGGTTAAAGATGCCATTAGTAGATCTTTTAGGGCAGGTGCAGGCGCGTGAGCGCCTCATGAATATGATCGTGCGGGGCAGAGTGCCGCAAAGCCTGTTATTCACTGGTCCTGAAGGGGTAGGTAAAAACTTGGCGGCTATTTTGTTTGCTCAGGCCCTAAGTTGTCGCGAGTCGACCAATGGTGATGCTTGTGGTAAGTGCCCGTCTTGTATTCAGGTAAGCCGCAAAATCTATCCTGACATTCTGACCATCGCCGCGGATAATCAACAGATAAAGATTGAGCAAGTTTCTGAAATTCAGGAATTTATCAGTTTTGCACCGTTGGTTGGTGAACGTCGCATAGTGATTATCAAGGATGCGCATAAGCTCAATCATACGGCCGCAAATGCACTTTTGAAAACTTTAGAGGAGCCTGCGCCAACAGTTCTCTTTATACTTTTAAGTCATCGTCATAATCTTCTGCTTGCAACAATTTTGTCACGTTGTTTACGGCTCTCTTTTGTCTCTTTGCAAAAGTCGGTAATAGTTGAAATTATCCAACTACAGAATCTTGCCGAAGAGTATGGTGAGGTTGGGGCTCATGGTATTGCTGAAGCGGCAGCCTGGTCTGGCGGAAGTATGGGGCGAGCGCTCTTTTTTCTGGCCGAGGGGAACCTTGGTTGGTGTAGCGGGTTTATCGAAAAGTTTAGTCGTTTGCCGCAAGAGACTCTCCTGGCTGCACTTGATTTGGCTGAGGTTGCGGCCCAATTTGAGGAGCGCGAGGTACTATTTTTTATCTTGCGTAGTTTTTTGCACGACGCATTGTTGGCGGCCCGTGGGGTCGTCGCAAAAAATCCAGATGCGGCCCATATTTCGGCGCTAAGTTGGGCGGCGAGTGTGGCATTATTTGCTCCCTTACATGAGCAGAGGATCCTGTTGATTCGGCAGCAACTTTTGGTCGTAGAGCAGGCTCAGGCTATTAATGTAAATCTTAAATTGGCTTTCGAAGCTTTTTTCACAGCTATTGTCACCGGTACATCCTAAGAATTTTACGAAGACATTAATCATAGTTTGTTTGTACTTCATGTTAGCATGATTTCCGGTTCGGCCGGATAAAATAGAGGTTTTTATTGATGGTTAAACGTTATGCCGGGATCTCTTTTCGTTGCTCCCGCAGGATTTACTGTTTTGAGGTTGGGGCTTTACATCTAAAGATTAATGACGATGTGGTTGTTGAGACTGATCGTGGTGTGAATATGGGGCAGGTAGTCGTACCCCCTGAGACGGCAACCTTGCCCGATTCTGTGCCTGAGGCGAGTGTCAAAAAAGTTTTGCGCAAAGCCCGCGATGATGATTTCGAGAAATTAAAGGAAAATTGTGATCGTGAAATTGAGGTAGCTAGAGTCTGCCATGAAAAGATTGAATCATATCGATTGAAGATGAAGCTTGTTCGAGCAGAATTCATGCACGATGGTAATCGAGTGATTTTCTACTTTACGGCAGAAAATCGGGTTGATTTTCGTGAACTGGTTAAGGATCTTGCTCATACTTTGCATGTTCGTGTCGAGATGCGCCAGATCGGAATTCGTGATGCTGCTGGGATGTTGGGCGGGGTTGGTATTTGTGGTCGTGAACTTTGCTGTTCTGCCTTTCTTTCGACTTTTGCTCCGGTTACGGTGAAGATGGCCAAGGAGCAGAATTTGGCTCTGAACCCCATGAAGATCTCCGGTATCTGTGGCCGTTTGATGTGTTGTCTTGGTTACGAATATGAAAATTATAGTAAGGCTGGTGGCTTACGTAAAGGTGGGGGGCGCCGACGGAGCGGGAAAAACTCCGATTCAGGGCCTGAAAATCGGGGTGTGCAAGAGTCTAAAGGTGCTGCGGCGGAGAAAGAAGGCTCGGCTGTAAAGGATAATCCACCTCGTAATAACACTCCAAAATCGTCAGAAAAAGAGGAGAAAGGTGCTGGCAAACAACCTCCAAAGTCTCCATCTGAGAACCCTGAAGGGAAAAAAGATCCGAGTAAAAAAGGTTCAGGTCCCAAAAAATATGGGAAAAAAGGGTCGCGTTCGGGGAAAGGTCCTCGGGGTGATAAAAACCGTGGAAAGAGGCAGAGTTCAACGTCATGAGTGCTACACAAAAAAGTAAAGTTTTCTATATTACAACGCCAATATACTATGTCAATGACGTGCCGCATATCGGCCACGCCTATACCACTATTGCGGCTGATGTGGTTGCCCGCTATCAGCGCCTTTTAGGCAAAGAGGTCTTTTTTCTTACCGGTACCGACGAACATGGAATGAAGATTGAAAAAACCGCTACAGCCAAAGGTTTGAGTGCTAAAGAGTTGGTGGATGATGTCGTGGAACGTTTTATTCATCTATGGAAGGTCTTAAATATTTCCCATGATGACTTTATTCGTACCAGTGAGGAGCGCCATCATCGGGCTGTACACGCATTTTTCAAACAGGTCAAAGAACTTGGTGAAGAGAATATATACCTTGATCATTATGAGGATTGGTACTGTGTTCCTTGCGAAACTTTCTGGACCGAAGCCCAACTTAATGATGGGAATTGTCCCGAATGTAAGCGGCCGGCGGAGAAGGTTAAGGAGGAGAGTTATTTCTTCAAAATGTCGGCATTTCAGCAACGTCTACTCGACTACCTTGCCGAACATAATAATTTTGTCCGGCCCAAAAGTAAGCTCAACGAGATTTTAGGTTTTCTGCGTGAGGATTTGCGTGATTTAAGTATTAGTCGCAGTAGTTTCAGTTGGGGAATCCCGGTGCCTGATGATGAGCGTCATGTTCTCTATGTCTGGTTCGATGCGTTGATTAACTATCTGACAGCCGCCGGTTTTCCCGATGATATGGAGCGTTTTGAGAAACTCTGGCCGGCCGACATTCATTTGATTGGTAAAGATATTTTGCGCTTTCATGCGGTCTACTGGCCAACCTTTCTTTTTGCGGCTGACTTGCCGCAGCCGCGCAAGGTGTTTGCCCACGGTTGGTGGACAGTCGAGGGTGAAAAGATGTCAAAATCGGTTGGCAACGTGGTTGATCCTGAAGTTGTGGTCAATGAGTTCGGGGTTGACGCTTTTCGCTATTTTCTTTTGCGCGAAGTTCCATTTGGTCTTGATGGCGATTTTTCACTGACTGCACTTAAAGGTCGGATTAACAGTGAGCTTGCTAATGATCTCGGTAATCTTTTGAGTCGAACGGTATCGATGGTAAAAAAATATCGCCAACAGATTATTCCGGCTGCTGACTGTGAGAGCCTGCACTACAAAGAGTTTGCAGCTCTTAATGATGAGATTAAGTCCGCAGTTTCACAGGCAATTGATAATTTGGCTTTTCACAAAATGCTCTCTGCAGCTTGGCGGTTAGTGGAAAAATGTAACCGTTTTATTGATGAGCAGGCACCTTGGGCCTTAGCTAAGGACGAGTCCAAAGCGGCTGAACTTGATCAGGTACTCTACTGTGTTTTAGAGAGTCTGCGTCTTTTAAGCCTTTACCTTAACCCGATAATGCCGGAAAAAACTGAGCAGATGGCGGTTCAATTAGGTCAAAGCAAACCGACCGCACACTGTGGGCCTGAGATCTTCACCTGGGGCCAGCTTGAAACCGGGGTTGAGGTGGTTAAGGGAGAGTCCCTTTTTCCTCGGCTGGATTAAGCGGCTTCGCCCAGAGAAAAGCCATTCTGTTTATAAGACTTATTGAAGCCGAAAACGGTTTGGATTTCTCGGGTCTTCATGGTCACAAATTTGAGATTAAGGTTCTTACGATATACGCTTTTGTTTGCTGTTCGGCTAGAATGTTGAGATTGGCAAGAGATATCTTTGAGAGTATGACTCTTTTGTTTGCCATTGACAAATTAATTTTACTATGACCACAAAAAAACCCGACACTCACAATGTCGGTTTTTTCGCTTGTAGTCTAAATCAGGCATTGTGTTTTGTGAATTAATGTGCTTAATTAAGATGACGATTTTTATCAAGATCAGTGTTTGGCGGAAAAACTGAGAGCGAAGGCTAAAGAACCCGTTTGTCAGGCCTGACCCTGTATCCTGTATCCTGTATCTGCTGGAAGGAGGAAACTAATGGATGAAGAATTAGCAACTCTGCAAAAACTGTATAACACGCTTATTGAATTTGTCGTTAACTACAGCTTTCAATTGGTGGGTGCAATAATTATTCTGGTGGTGGGATTTGCCATTGCCCGCTGGGTAGGTGGGCTGGTGAACGGACTATGTACCAAACGAGATCTTGATGTAACCTTGTCGAGATTTTTTGGCAATGTAGTCAAAATGCTGGTCATGG
>DAOWHJ010000134.1 GCA_030641485.1 Pseudomonadota bacterium | reverse complement strand
TCAGGCACTCGACATACTACATGTATGGTCTCGCGCCTGAAAAACCACAACATCTTGTATATCGAAATTTTTACTTAGCCATCCCGTGACTTTTTACGAGGGCATCAACACTTGCTCCGAGTAAATAAAGAGCAAAAAAATAAAACCTTTTTCAAGACTTGAGATGGCAATACGCGCAATATTTTATTGATGCGTTTTTGTGATTGTTGGGGCGAAAAAACTATATTTTGGCAATCCATGATCATCTCCGTAAGACTGTATTGAGCCTATTAAAATAGATAAGGCGTACAAAGTATTAATAAATTCAACGAATTTATTGGGTACATGCACTATCCATAGGTTCAATGCAAGCTGTTTACGCAGAAAATAGATTGCCGGATGTATACTCATTACTTCTGGGACGCAGTACTAGAGCCACCGGAAAAGCGGAAAATACTGGGTTTCAGGAAGAGCTGGAAATAGCCCGTGATTTCATAGTTGCCATATATTGATGTTTCTGATCTCTAAAATTATATCTAAATATTGTATCAACTAATCGGAAGTGAAATTTTCCGAATTTCTCAAAATAAAGAGCACTCAACCAACGATAATACTGTTCCATACTTTTCATGTTTTGCGGAAAAAGGATCTTGATCAATTGATCAATTAACTGATCTGCCTGGTCGTTAAAAAAAAATTCATTACGAGTTAAAACTCGACCAATGACCGGTTTATACTGCTGAACAAAAACCGAGGCTCCCGGTAGCGAGCGAATGAAAAGAAAACGTTCCACATCCTCAGCCAGTGTTGTGTCGTAGCCATACATACAGATAAACTTGACATTGTCTCTGTGCTTAAAATAAAACATCCCATAATTTCTCCTGACCTGTTCAAAATTGCTATTTCCATTCAGGCTAAAAGAATAGTTGATGCGCTTGAAATCTACATTCGAACTCCCAATTTTTTTCAATAAGCCTGCCCGTTCCCGGGTTAGCATAAGGATATCGAGGGACTGATTAAAATTAACTCGAATATTTTTTGCGACCATCTCCTCCAGCATCTTATCAACCTCGGGATGTGCAAGAATATTATCATCTAGTAAAATCAACTTGTTTCGCTGTTGCAACAGATCATCCAACAGGGCAACCTGCCTAACTTCACCCTCTTTTTCTGAAACCAGACAGAAAGGACACTTCCGTGGGCAACCTCGAGTGAGAAACCCGATGGCTCGGTCACCAAGCTCAGGATAGAGTTCGAAATCAGCCGGCAGTAGCTCTATCTCTTCCGCTAAACGGAGTTTAATATCAACCCCCGATCCACCAATTGTAACCCTTTCGCCAAACTTTTTCCGTAAGCTCGCAACTCTTCTCAAAGAGTGGTTAAAATTAAATATAGAGCTCGCATACACCTCCTTGGCACTCTCAATATTCCACTTGTCATGACGCGCTAATACCACCTTGCGCCCCTGTTGCTTGAAATGGCTGCTTAATTTCATCAGGGCAAGATTCGGCATCCGACTGTCAACATCGATCAGGACAACCGTATTTTTAGTAAACTTACTTGGTTTAGTAACAGTTGGGGGACTCTGTTTTTTATGACACGGCAAAAGAGCCAAGGTACTACGGGTAAGTACTGCTGGCATTTCATCCACGATTTCTGCATTGGACAAGCTTACAATAAATTGCATATTCGGAAACAGGTCATCAAGAGTCGTCAACCAATCAACAAACCGCTCTTTTGGACAAAACTTTTCCGGTAATGCCAATAATAACATTCCGGTTCTCGCGCAGGGGTTTAAATCATGAGGTGAAGCATCCATAGCATGACGAACCATGTCGAGTATCGGAATGAGTAGTTTTTTTTGCCATATTTTTAGTTGCAGCCATTGCTCTTTAAAATCTATATCACGATCAAGCCAAGTATCGCTGTTGATAAAAAAATATTTTTTAACAAGAGTACAGAGATGCTTTAGCGTATTGATTGCGGGTTTTCGCCCTTTCAACATTCGATAATGAAGTCTTTGCAAAAAAACGATTGGATCGGTTAAAAAGGCATCATCGGTAAATAGTGATAATAGGCGTACGGTTCTGTAATCGGGCTGTGAAAAATCGAAACAATCCGTACCTGAATGAGCCTCCCATAGCGATCCATAAGCCAAGATAAAATGCTCCCTGATACCAGAACCCATCCGGGGATGTTTTTTCGGCATTTCCACAGGGGTATATTGATATTCATCGGCTCTAAATTTTACAACCTTTCCGTGCTTTACTATTTTTAGGCCCGACGCATAATAGGGAAAAACAGTTGCATGACAATCTCTGGGAGAATGTCTTATTTGATGCGATTCCAGAAGTACAGGTTTAGCTTTCAAACAACTATTTTCTTCTGTACAATCAGATTCAGAACAATCAAACAGATCTAGATATTCTGCAAAACGGGGGAGAAATTTATAACCAATACAGGGAACTGCGATTAATTTAAGCAGTTCGGTAGATTCAATACCGCCCGACAAGAACGTCCATTTTTTTATACACTCTTTGGTAAAACTATTCTCTCTTCCGCTTTTCTCTTGTTCACCTTTTTCCACGACAGGATAAAAACAAATTTCTCCTGAACCATTTAATCTTGTATTCTGATAAAATAATTCTAATAAAAACATAAGCGCCTATATTTGATGGCGTCGTAAAATGTTCCGATATCCTGAGTTGCACCCCAAGGGCACGTCCTTCGGCGCATCGTAATTTTTCAGACCGTTTATTAAGATTCTTTTTGGGGAGGATAAAGCTCAGGATAAAGCTTCTCCCGACATTGCGGGCAGATCCCGTGCGTAAACTTCAACTCCGCATGCTCTCCCATATAGGTTTCAACCTCCTGCCAATAACCACCATCGTTCCTGATTTTTTTACAGGAGGCACAAATCGGCAAAAGACCGGTCAATGATTTAACTTTGTCAAGAGCCTCACTGAGCTTCTTGAGCAGATGCCTTTGATCTCTTTCGGCATGCAATTGGGTTATCAGATATTTGACTCGGTTACGCAAAACCGTCCAGTTAAAAGGTTTGGTCAGATAGTCGGTGGCCCCGACCGCAAAAGCCTGATTGATACTCTCATCATCATCGAGCCCGGTGATCATTAATACCGGAATATCAGCAAACTCATCAAGCAGACGCAGCCGTTTACAAGTTTCAATGCCATCCATCACCGGCATATCCATATCAAGTAGAATCAAATCTGCCGGACAACTGTTTAAGAGGGCCAGAGCCCGGGCTCCATCTTCAGCTTCACAGACTTGATAGCCATGTTTCTTGAGAAATCGGGTCAGGCTGCTACGACTGAAAAGATCATCATCGACAACCATAACACAATATTCAATCGTGCCCTTTTCTTCCCTATTAGATTCAACCATCCTGCCCTCTCAAAATTGTTGTTACAGCTTTTATTTCCGCAACCAGCAGTGGAAAAGCTTCATTTGCAACTTCTGATTTTTGTTGACGACCACCCTGTTCAAGCCAGCGAGCTAACTGAGATAGTTTTTCGGCTCCCAACATGCCGGCCGCACTCTTGATTTTATGGGCCTCACTGGCTACCAAACCTAAATTACCCTCTTGCAGAGCCTGGTTTATGAGATCCTCTTGCCGAGGCAACTCCAGACAAAACTTTTCCACCAGGGTACTTATATCACCACCCATTTCGACCTCAAAGAGATTCAGGGTTCGGCGATTCAAGGAAACAGACTTTTCTCCAGCCTTACCATCTTTCTTGATTTTATCAACCACAATCAGGCTCTCAACCCGAAAACCAAACATCTCTCCGATGACTTTTTCAAGTTCTGCGGCTCGGTAGGGTTTCGCCAGATAGCCGTCCATACCTGAAGCCAGACATTTTGCCCGATCTCCCTTCATGACATCAGCGGTCACCGCAATAATTTTTAAGGGTTCTCCGTCAACCCCGGAAATACCTTTTTGCCGGATCTCTTCAACCGCCGTAAACCCGTCCATAACCGGCATATGCAAATCCATCAATACCAGATCATAAGTGGTCTCGGCAATTGCCTTAAGCGCATCAAGACCATTGACAACCCAATCAACATCACAACCAAGCTCTTTGAGCATGGTCAAAACGACCTCGCGATTGATCTCATAATCTTCAGCAACCAGAATTTTTCGACCCCGAAGATCAAAGTTGTTCCGAACTCCCGGAGTTGTTCTTCGGGTTTGCAGATCAAGACAATGTTTCGCATCACCGTGCGGCAGAGTCAAATCGACCCAGAAGAGACTCCCCTCCTTAAGCCGGCTTTGAACCCCGACTTCACCCCCCATCATGGCAACCAGACGAGCTACAATACTAAGCCCCAGACCGCTGCCGCCGTAGGCTCTGGTAATCGACCCATCAACTTGGCGAAAGGGTTGGAAAATCTTCTCTTTTTCAGCTTCGCCGAAACCGATCCCGGTATCGGCCACAGCCAATCGATAGGTTGAAGATTGCGCTCCCCGCCGACGTTGGAACAGGGCCATGGTAACCCTTCCCTGATCCGTAAATTTAACCGCGTTACCGACCAAATTGAGCAACACCTGACGAATCCTGACCGGGTCACCACAAACGATACTCGGCATACGATCGGGATTTTCATAAACTTTGAAGGCCAGACCCTTGGCCGCAGCAACCGGCATAAAGAGACGACTGACTTCGGCAATCACCTCACGTAAGTCAAAATCGATCTCCTCCAGAGTCAATTTACCGGATTCAACCCGCGACAGATCAAGAATATCATTGAGCACGGTCATCAAGTTCTCACCTGAACGGGTGATATTCATAACGTAACCCCGCTGCTTTTCATTGAGAGTGGTTCCAGCCAGAAGTTCGGCCATGCCGACCAAGCCGTTCATCGGGGTTCTAATCTCGTGACTCATCGTCGCCAGAAATTCCGATTTAGCCCGATTGGCACTCTCGGCCTCATCCCGGGCCTGCGACAAAGTTGTTTCAGCCTCTTTGCGGTCTTGCATCATCCGGTTGAAGACCTCCACTAAAGCTCTTAGTTCACGACCCGCCTTAACCTCTACCGGAACGCTGAAATCCCCTTCACTAACCCTTATCGAGGCAGCGATCAAGGCGTTAACCGGCCGCACAATCTGACGCACCAAGAGCCAGGCCAAGAGCAGTGAAAAGAGTGAAATGAGACCGACTTCAAAAACAAAAAGCCATTTCATCCTGGCAACATAGCCCCGAAAAACCACGGGTGTCATATCGAGGCGTAAAAGACCTAAAGAGGTCACTGACCCATCCTCTTCTTCGAGTGAGCGCAAATTCATTGGAACAATAAAACTGATAACTCCGGCAGCCGTATGAATTTCAACCTCGGGTTCGTCCGGATCGGCAAGAGCCAGCCAGGCCAGAAGTTCATCGGTTGACGGTTGCCAAGCTCTCTGCAAAGCTCCTTCACGTTGCCAGGTGAGCCAGGGTTTCCCATTTTCTTGATAGAGAACCAGGCGCTCAACCTCCGGAGAAAGCAGCAAGTTTTCAGCCGCGTCCTGGATATGCAGGCGGCTTTGCGTAAAAAGGGTTGTCCGGGCCTGACTGACCAGAGCCAGGACTTTATTAGTCCCCTGATCATGCAACATATGGCGGCCGACATTATTTGTGATATAGATCTGACTGACCAAAGAAGAAGCCGAAAAAAGCAGAATAACCAACAGAAAAGCGCCCAATAGTCGCGCTGCGAAACTCACCGGGCTTCTCCCATATCGACCAGCACGACCCTCTCTTTGAGGTTTGACTTAATCTCGATAGAGAGAAGAGAGGCCCTTTTGGGATTAAGAAACACCGTATAAAGGTTCTCCTGGTAGAAATTCTCCCGTGATTTTTTGTCGTTTGCAAGCAAACCGGTTGACTGACCTTTCACCACTAAACTCCGTAATTCATCAACCAAATAATCGCCGACCACCTCAAGCGTATAGTTAATTGAAAGTAGAGCCCCCAATTTAACAAAATTTGCTGAGAGACCGACCAGAGGCCGGCGGGTACGAGCTTGAAGTTCAAACATTTTTTGCAAGGTTACACGATTGATCAGGCCTGGTATGGGCATCATAAAAAAGAGGTCACAACGACGATAGAGACGGTCTATAACGACGAATGAATTACGTTTGGTCACCAGACTGACATCAGCTTTGAAACCAAGTTCATCAGCAGCTCGACGAAAAGCCAGAGCCTGTCCCTGCTGTCCTTGACCATAAACCAGGGCTACCCGCCGGACTCTAGGCAACAACTCTTTTATCACCTCAAGCTGGGTTTTAAACGGCACTGTGAAAGCGAGTCCCTGCCAGCGGCCACTGTTTGAAGCCAGCTTTAACAATTCAGGTTCAGAGGCCAGAACATAGAGACCGGGCCTCTCTCTCCCTTTCTCTAAAGCCAGAGCCAGGGCGCGACTACCAATCGCAACCAGAAAATCCGAAGTCGGCAGTTGCGCCAATTGAGTTTGTGAGAGTTCTCCGTTAATCGGCAAAAACTGAAGATCGATCTCCTCTACGTCCTTGAACCCAGCCTGCAACAAACCGACAACCCGCTGATGCTGAGAAAGCTTCTCCTGGAAAATCACTGCAGCCCGGATCCTCGGCGCCGCAGCAACACTCTCCGGCAAAAAACCGCTAAGCACGATCATCAGGATAAGCAACACCTGACAAACCGACAAAAAAATTATGGAGTTTTTTTGAAACAACTGTCTCATCCTATTTTCAAGAGAGATTTCCATACCTCCGCAATGCGGGGACTGGATTTTCCGGGAATACCAACGATCATGGATTAACTTAATGTCAAATCCTACACACAATCAATTATTAGCGGCATCCTGTCCCCACGCGAAGCAGGGCGAAGCAAAGTTCGCCGCGACCCGCTGTGACTTAACTGTTTTCAAAATTCCATGTGACAACCAATCTCAAAACTGGCCCCGGGCCTCGCATAACCATCCGGCAGGCCGCCGCTGATACAAGCATAGGCATAATCTTCAGAAAAAAGATTATGCACCGCTGCAAAAATTTCAAGCCCGGCGGGCAAAAAGGAGATGTTTTCAGCCTTTAATGTGACATCCGTGAGAAAATAGTCGTCAAAACCGCCCCGAGCACAGATTAATACCTTTTCCGTACTCCCGACATATTGACAGGTAAGATTGAGATTGACACCCGGCAACAGTCCCAGGTTAACCCCCGCCAGAGAGAGCCATTCCGAGATCCCGGGCAGGGCGTCATCGTCATCATCCCGACTATCGTTGTAGGTGAGGTTGAAACGAACATCACCCCCTTCAAGAAGCTGAGAGAAGCGGTAAATCAGACCAAGCTCAACCCCGGTTGTCGAAAGGCCGTCAAGATTGGCAAAAGTTTTGCTGCCCGGTTGATCGGGATTGGGAATCTCCGTGATCAAATCATCAAATTCATTACGATAGAAGGCCACGGTCAGATCAAGATCACGACCCAGTTCAATCTCACAATCGAGTTCGTAACAGCGACCGGTCTCGGCCCCAAGATCAGGATTACCGAGAAAAGGGCCGCCGTGTGCACTTTTATAAAGGTTGCGAAAAGAGGGCGCACTGAAAGATTCGCCATAGCTGGCTTTGATGCGCACCGAGGTATGAGGTTGATAGACCAGAGCCAGACGCGGGGAAAATTCCGAACCGAAATCGTCGTAATGATCAAAACGAGCCCCGGCAACCAGAAAAAGCCGTTCATTGATCGTCCATTGATCCTGGCCATAAAGGGAGTAAAACTTTCGCCGGGCCGGTTCCATCCAGTTATAATAGTCACTGACATCGGTAATTTCCGGCAGCGGATCGGGATCAAAATTGGCATGGTAACGAATCTTATTGAGACTAGTGTAACGGCATTCGCCCCCAAAGCTCAAAAGGTGATCGTCGGTAAACTGCCAATCCAGCTGCAAAGCCGCCGTAAAAGCTTCGAGACGACCAATCTGAGTACCAATTTTACCATCGGAAAAAACCACTCCGCGCGAATCCGTATAGCCGGGCGGCCTTAAACCGATCCTTGTATCCAGGTCATGGCGATCATAACTGATTTTTGGCCTGACCTGCAGGGCACCATCTAGAAATGAACCCTGCCAGGAGAGTTCGCTCCAGAAGTAGTCACGCTCCATATTGGTCTCATCACTCAGGGCCTTACTGGGATTAAAATAACCTCCATCGTCGTGATCGAGATATTGGAACTGCAAGGTCAAGCCCTTCCAAGAGAAACCGCCGTAAATATCACTGCGCTCGACCCGCTCACTGGAGCGGCCCGGAACCAGTGAGATATCGGCATTTTCCGGATCGAAAGAGAGAATATCCTGCTTTACGCGAACGCTGGCGCCATCACTCTCGAAATAGTTGGCGTGCCCCCACACGGCCCCCTCGGAAAACGTTTTAGCTAATTCCAGATTGTAACGCTGCGATTCATGCGAACCACCCCGGACATCAACAGCCAGACGGTCTGATTCACCTTTTTGGGTAATTATATTAATGACCCCAAGCATCGCACTGGAACCATAAAGCGCCGATCCGGCTCCGCGAAAGACCTCGACCCGTTCAATATACTCAATCGGCAGATCGGCAAAAAACATGGTGGCTCCGCCGACCCATTCACTGTTTACCGAATGACCATTGATCATGAACATGACCTTTTCCGAAGAGTTACTGCGATAACCCCGCATGATTACCACCGGATAGGAATTGAACTCGAAAACCACCTCAATCCCCGGCACCATACGCAAAACATCGGTTAAATCACGAGCCCCACGCCGCCGCATCTCACCATTTTCAATAACCGTCACCAATCCCGGCACCTGACTTAAAGGCAGCTCGGTTCTGGTCGCCAGTTCGGTCTCACCGTAAAAAAGACCAAGCATCTCCTGTTCATATTCAGCCGATGCCAACTGCATTAGACCATCTTCCAAATCTGTGGCTTGGGCCGAGCCAGCAAATAACAGAAAGCTGAAAAACAACCACAGGATTTTCTTTCTCATGATCAAATCTCCCACTTCTTTTGCAAGTCGAGTCGAATACGAAAAACATCATCTTCACTCTCAACAATCTCAAATCCGAAACTTCTGATAAAACGCATCATGCTAAAATTATCCCGCAAAACCAGGCCGAAGATCTCGGGGATACCACGATCTTTAGCAATATAGATCAATTTTTCCATCAACAAACGGCCGACACCGCTACCCTGCCAGGCATCAGTGACGACCACCGCAAATTCATACTCTTCACTATGGGGATAGTAAACCAAGCGGTTAGCCCCGATACTCACCTTTTTACCGTT
>DAOWHJ010000112.1 GCA_030641485.1 Pseudomonadota bacterium | reverse complement strand
GCCCTCAACAAAACCACTAGCCTACTCTTCTATCTCCTGTGTAAACCAGCGCTTGATCGATTTAAAATACGCGCAAAAAACCACCAGAACCACAGCGACAACTACATATTTAAATACCGCAATATGGCGCTCAAGATAATCAAAGAAATAGGTCCAAATGATTATAGATGCCAGTGTTCCAGAAAAAACTGCCGCAAAGTTACGCTTAATACTAAATTTTAGAAAATAAGCGATAATTGAGCCCGCAGCGGGGCCGGTGATCGGCAAAGGAATCATCACAAAGGTAAAAATTCCCAGCCAACCATATCGTGCGACCACATCTTTATGCTTAAGAGCTTGTTTCTCCGCATTTTTAGATAATGTTGTCAGCCACTTACAATTAAGATAATTTTTAAAGGAAAAAACGAACAGTGAATAACAAAAACAGACAATCAAAACTTCGAGAAACATGTTGTAGACAATCGTCACCAAACTTGAAAATTCAAAGGCGACACAAAGACCTATACCCGCGGCCCGACCGCCCAGCGTGTGAGCCACGAAAGCTAAAAGCAGGGTCTGTCCAGTTTTTATGTCGGTCGCCAAATAATAAGCCACCATTGAGAAAAAAATTAGGGTCAAAAACAACCCCAGAAGAAAGACTCGCCCTTCCCCACTGCGATAAAGGGCTTTTCTGGATTCACTGGCAAATATTTCGGCATCAGAAACATCTAACTTCGGGCCCGGCTTAAGCAGAGGACCATCTGTAGAAATTGTATCATCAGTCGGTAACGTCTCATCAGTTGGCAACAACGGTTTTGAACACTGCTGCCAGAACCTGATACTCTGCAAAAAACCCATAATTTTTTCTATATGGTCAGGTCGTATCTAACCGAAATTTTAATATTTTTCAGCCAAGTACGACATATTCGTAAGTTTCATAAAAACACTACTGATTACAACGCTTAGCTGGAGGTTGTCAAGGTTAAAAAATGGTAACTAAAAATTTTATTTAATGCCTTGGTTACCGACCAGAGATACCTTCGACATCTCCTTAAGGATTCTTTCAACCCGGCGTTTTACGGCAGCGGTAGGTCGGTCAGGACGCCAAAGGTGCGGACCGGGCAGAACCGCCGCCAAAAGAGCCGCCTGTTCGCGATCAAGTTCAAACGCCCGGCAGTGGAAATATCTTAGTGAAGCAGCTTCGGCACCAACCAGACCAGGCCCCCAGTCAACCTTGTTCAAATAAAATTCAAGAATCTTCTCTTTACTCCAGATGATTTCCAACAACATTGTATAGTACGCCTCGGCCAGCTTCCGCCCCCAACTTCGAGCGGGCCAGAGAAACATTGTGCGAGCGGTCTGCATCGTAATTGTACTGGCTCCACGCAGATACCCTCCATCACCCAGAGAGCGCAGGGCTTGACCAAGTTCAATGAAATCGAGACCATAATGTGACAGGAAACGTTGATCCTCTGAAGCCAACACAGCCCGGCGCAGATGCGGTGAAAACTGTTCCAGCGCAACCCACTGCCCCGCCTGCGGCCGCGGCCCTCGTCGCAAAGTATAATTAACCCAAGTGTAGGCTGAAGCACAAGTCAGAGGTGGCTTCATAAAACCAAAAACCCAAACCTGAAGCGCTGTCAACAGCGACAGAGACAGAACTATCAACACACAATAGTTAAGCCATGCTCCACTTTTTTTGCCATTTCTCTTGCTTCGCACCATCGTCACTTATACCCTAGACGTACCAATAGGTAGATTTTGTCAGTTGACGTTTAACCAAAAAAACGTTACAAACCACGTCTATGTACTGCAAAAAAGGAAATAAAATCAAACAGATTATTTTAGGCCTCTGCCTAATTCTGGCACCAGTGACTATTTTTGCCAGCAGCAGCAAAAGTCCTCAACCGTCACCGTGCACAACCCCATCTCCGCAAGTTCCTATCCATTCCATACCGACAACACTCTCATTCTGCGGCCACTCTCTCCCACTACATGAACGACATTGCCGGGAAATGCTTGATCGTGAACTCACAATTGCGGTGCATAATCGAGCCCAGGTTGTAATGTGGCTTAAACGCACCCCCCGCTATTTCCCCCTTTTCGGCCAAGAGATAAGGGCCCTTAATCTACCAGATGATCTGCGATTTCTTGCAGTTGCCGAAAGTTCCCTGATTGAAGGTATTCACTCCCGGGCTGGGGCCGCAGGACTCTGGCAATTCATGCGACATACCGGGCGCCGTTTAGGATTACGGATAACCTCTGACATCGACGAACGCCTCGACCCCATTGCCGCAACTCGGTGTGCTCTCAAATACCTTAAATTTCTCAAAGAAAAATTTTCTTCCTGGCCCCTGGCGCTGGCCGCCTACAATTGTGGTGAAAAACGGGTCTCAGATGCCATCAAAAGACAGAAAACAGACAACTACTTTGCCCTCTCTCTGCCGGAAGAGAGCGAGCGTTATCTCTACCGCATGGCTGCAATCAAACTAATCCTCACTAACCCTACAGAATATGGCTACAATATCAGTGATGACCAATTTTACCCCCCGCTAAAGACCGACTATATTTCACTTAATTTAAAAAATGAATTTTCATTGGTCGACTTTGCCATACAACTCGGCTCAACCTACCATAGCCTAAGGAAGCTAAACCCCCATCTAATAAACAAACGACTACCTAAAGGGAAGTTCAACCTTGGCCTGCCGGAGGGCTATAAAAACAGAGCAACCAGTACATTAAGAGGCCTGGCCCCACTCTCAACCCAGCGATCACACTATCTGGTTAAAAAAGGAGATACTCTGGGAGCAATCAGTCGCCGCTTCAACATTTCAATGAAAAGACTCCGAAAACTCAACCGGCTTAAAAGTTCAAAGATCATGGTCGGCCAAAAACTTCGACTAAAACAGTAAACCATCAAAATTTACCAATTTCAGCCAACTCAGCCAGTTTTTGCTGATCAATTACTGTGATTTCAGCCCCTTCGATTGAAATAAACCCATCTCTTTGCAGCCTACTCAAAATTCTTGACAAAGTTTCTGGAATCGTACCAAGCAAGCTGGCAAGCTGAGTTTTTGATAACTCCAGATGCAAACGATTTCCAGCCGCCTGTTTTTCTCCTAAATAGAGCAGGTGAGCCGCCAGGCGCCCCGGAACCTCTTTCAAGGAGAGGGCGTCAATCATCTTGGCAAACTGACGTAATCGTTGCGAAAGAGCCGCCAACAAATTAAGAGCCAGGGCCGGATTTCCCGAAACCAATGCCACAAAATCTTCTCTTGGGAGAAAAACCAGGCGACAATTCTCCAAAGCAACAGCATGAGCCGGAAAACTTTGACCGGCAAAGACCGCTACTTCACCAAATGATTCGCCGGGCTCGATTACATGTAGAATCTGCTCTTTGCCATCTGGCGAGAGCATAAACACCTTTACCCGGCCCTCTTTCACCAGATAAAAACCATTACCCGGATCACCCTCGCTAAAGATGTTTGCTCGCCGCTTGCAACTGACCACCATCGCAATCCCGCTCAAACCCCAGAGATGCTCCCCCTCGACCCCGGCAAAGAGTGAAGTTGCACCAAGCCATTCGACCAAAGGACTATCTTTATCTACTACCATATTCACCATTCTTTAATTTCATCAACAATTTAAACCATTATTTCAGTATATATTCGACTTCGCTTTAAAAGTATTTGGCAAAACTATAAATTGATGGCGTCGTAAATTTAGACGGTTAATTACCACAGAGAACAAAGAGTTCACAAAGAACTGTTGGTTTTCCTCTGTGAACTCTGTGTTCTCTGTGGCTAAAGCAAGATTTCAATTGACCGTATTTGAACATTTACTTATTTCAGGCTTGTTGACTTAAGTCAAAGATATTCTTTTTTTAATAGCGTAAAAAGGATTAAATCAATTCACATTAACCACTTGCAGAATAAATAATTTTTAACAACTTTTTGTAATTCCGGTTCATCCGGGTCAGGAGGTACAATCATGAGATGCCCTGGACAAGATTCCCGCTACTGGAAACATGATGCAATCTTTGATGCTAAATGCCCAGAGTGCGGCAGCGAAATCGAATTTTTCAAAGACCAAACTACCTGCAAATGCAAAAACTGCGGCAAACAGGTTATCAACCCCAAAATGGACTTCGGTTGTGCCTCATACTGCCAATATGCTGAGCAATGTATGGGTGAACTGCCACCGGAATTACTTGCAAACCGAGATGATCTCTTGAAAGACCGGGTTGCACTCAAAATGAAACTACATTTCCACAAAGATTTCAAGAATATCGGTCAAGCAACTAAAGTTGCTCGCTTTGCCGCTAAAATTGCCCCGGAAGAGGGCGCTAACCCGGCAATCGTCCTCTGTGCCTCCTACCTCCATAACATCGGCGCCAAACTGGCAGAAAAAAGTGAAACACCACCATCACTAAAAGTACTGGAAGATGAAGCCGTCCGCCTAGGACGTAAGATCATGGAAGGACTAAATGCCAAAGCGGAACTGACTGAACAAGTACTAGCTATCCTGGATCATATTCACCATCCCGGTAAGGGTGAAAACCTTGATTTCAATTGTGTTCAAGATGCCTTAAATATCTATAAATTGCAGATTGCAAACAAAGAAACACCGTTAACCAAAACTGAACTTGACAAATCTCTACAGATGAATTTCATAACTAACAGCGGCCGTGAACTAGCCGGTAAAAGTATTCTGATAAAATAAATATAGTGGTTTCAAACGGTCTCGATGTGGGGACAGAATTCAATTCTGTCCCCAGTAATGGGAAGCGAAGCGGTGTTCACGCCATTTGCGTTAGCTTTATGGTAAGTAAGCCGAATATTTAATAAATGGAGGAAATAATGAAGATTTTACGCAAGATTATCAATATCGATGAAGAGTTGTGTGATGGCTGTGGCCAATGTGTTCCCGCCTGTGATGAGGGCGCTATTCAGGTTATCAATGGCAAGGCGAAAGTGGTTGCGGAAAAGTATTGTGACGGTCTTGGTGCCTGCCTCGGAGACTGCCCCCAAGGTGCAATCTCAATAATTGAGCGCGTGGCTGACGATTTTGACCCTGAAGCGGTAGAGGTGTATCTTAAAAATCGTGCTCCAGAAGAGAGTTGCGGATGCAGCAACAATCAGGAGGGTTCAGATACAGCCCCGTCAACTCTAGCTTGCGGTTGCCCTTCAACGCAAATGCAGACCCTGACAAGTTCGTGTTCCGACCCTAAACCAACAAACAATGCATCTTCAGCGAGCTCAGCTCTCGGCCACTGGCCGGTACAAATTCGTCTGATACCGGCCCATGCTCCGTTCCTGAAAAATGCCGACATCTTAATTCTGGCCGACTGCGCCGCCGTTGCTTACGCATCACTACACCAGAAACTTCTGGCTGACCGGGTGGTCATGATGGGCTGCCCTAAATTTGATGACCTACCTGACTACGAAGAGCGTTTTACCGAAATTTTCACAACCAATGAAATAAAGAGCGTAACCATAGTAACGATGGAGGTCCCTTGCTGTTCGGGCATGCCTACTGCTGTAAAGAGTGCTCTTAATAGAGCTGGTAAGACTCCACCAGTTGAAGAGATTGTTTTAAGTCTTAAAGGTGAGTCTCTAACCGCATAAATTGTGTTTTTAGTTTTGCTATAACTATTCAGGTGCCATCTACAAACTGCCGGGATTGGGGTCATTGCTGGTACAAGGTGCGTCAGCACCCCAGCTTTGACCCCGTTTATGAGGGCACAGCAAAGTTCGCTGATTTGGCTGTAACTTAACTGCCAATCACAACAAGGTCAAAAGTAATTCAATTAATCTTTGCGGTCCAGTTTCATCGCCACACCTAATCCCATGAGTCCTTGTGACTAGTCTTTGCCAAGGCGTTGAACTTTTCACGCAGCGCAGTAAAGGCCTCATGTACTTCCTGACCACCAGCCTGGATAAATGAACTGGAACAGCGATGATAACAGGTAGCTGATGCGACCAAAGCCGGCTCGTCACCAGGGTAGGGTTTAAATACTATCATAAAATCCCGGATATATCTCGGCTGCTCATGATCATAGGAATAAGAGTAATAAGCAAGAAGGTCGCAAACATGTGGATCTTCAACAATCGTAAAACCTAAATGTTCAAGCTCCATATCGATATAGGTCTCCATCCAACCAGAAAGGGTCCTATCCTTGGGTGGATGAACATAGATCTTTGCACCTGCGGCAGCCACAAACGCCGGGGTAACACGTGCTCCGCTCTCATACCCACAATTACCGGCACAACCTGAAAAAATACAACCGACAATCAGAAACAAACCCAACATCAACCCCATTCTACATCTATTATTCACTGTTTTATCCCCCTAAAAAACTTTCAAGATTATTCGGATATACACGGATTGGCGACCAACACCAGTTTAAGCATACTTATTGAATATCAATAACAAAAACAACTCATAAAGTAAATATTCAATTAATAACACGAAGTCAGGTATACATTACCACATGAGATCGTTTATCACAAAATTTATTCAGGTCATACTCCCACGATTTTTGCAAAAAATCAAGATCGCCATTCTTTTCCAGAAGCAAACGAATTGTGGGATCT
>DAOWHJ010000169.1 GCA_030641485.1 Pseudomonadota bacterium | reverse complement strand
CTAGACATCGTTGCCTTGGTAAGCCGTTACCTTACCAACAAGCTAATGTCCCGCGGGCCCATCCATCAGTAATAGCATAGTATAGAGGCCATCTTTCCTCAAAAAAACCGAAGTCTTAATGAACGTATCTGGTATTAGCATCCCTTTCGAAATGTTATCCCAATCTGAAGGGTAGGTTACCCACGTGTTACTCACCCGTGCGCCACTGTACTCGCACCCCGAAGGGTACTTTCTCGTAAGACTTGCATGTGTTAAGCACGCCGCCAGCGTTCGTTCTGAGCCAGGATCAAACTCTTCAGTTTAACCTGTATAACTCTACGCAAAATTCATCTGCGTTGTTTGTTGCATGTGTATCTGCTCGAAACAGCTGTACAATTAATCCTATTCAGTTTTCAAAGATCGATTCTATCTCCACTCTCAAACAAAAACTTCTTGATGAAAACGGACGGTCATTTTATACTTTTACCAAATCTTTGTCAAGAACTTTCTCCAAGCTGCCTCGTCTTGCAAACGAAGCATAAAGCCACCCGCAACTGCGATTACCGTCAGTCAAAGGAGAGCGCCTTATACGCTGCTTCCAGTTTCTTGTCAAGCATTTTAGCTCGGCAATTCATAACCATTTTTTCTTTTTTTCAGAGAACTTTTCCAACCTCACAGTCTGCAAATTTCTTGCCGGCAGTGGCGAAGGAGGCGCTTTATACGCTTACTCGTTTTTTTTGTCAAGACCTTTATGCACTTTGCCTTTGGAGGTCTGTTTAACAATATAGATTATGTAAAAGACCATCAGGGCCGTAAAGGCGTAGTTCAACATAGTTGTACTGACCTGAATAGAGCCAAACCCCTCGACACCCATACCTTTAATCATAACAGATTTCACAATAATTACAACTAACTCTCTAAAGCAGAGGAAGAGGGTAAATTTAACAAAGTGGTGAAAATGCTCAGGTGCGCGATACAGCGCCCTTGATTGCTCCCGGGGAACACCTCGGGCATAGGCATAATCGATAAAAAAATAGATCCCTATGGGTCGCTTGATTATAATTGTCAAGGTGTAGAATACGATTGAAATACAACCCATCCAGACACCGTTCCAGAGCTCCTGTAATGCGGTATGAGATAACAGGTTCATGAGAAAATTGAGGGATATTATTGAAAGAAAAAAGATTCCGGTAACATTCCACTCCCGATTCCAGACAAAAGTTACAACTGTGTAGACAACCGCTGGCAGCATGCCGAGCAGAACCGTCAGGTAGTCTCCCCATAATTCTCGACAGAAATTCCAGGTAAGCAGCGGGATGCCCAGATAAAAGATCAAATCCATGATTACTCTTTGTTTCATAAGTCTGTTCTCCTTTTAATTTCAGATAAAAACCATACCGATGGAAAAGCAATACAGACCGCATGATCACCATGCAGCCATCCAGCCACTTTTAACATAGGAAGTTTTTCAAAAACAAGATGATAGATATTGTCGGTTAAACTTATTGATGCGATGCTATAGATCTCTTCTGGAATTGCAAATCCTACTTTAAGCGCTTTACCGACCGCCTCTTTTGCTGACCAAAGCAGATGCATCATTTCAAGAAAGGGTAAGTTTTCAGACTTAATAAGGCTTTGCTCTTCCTCTGATATGAATCGTTTAAATGCGGGCAAATTATTTTCGCTTATCTCTTCAAGATCAATCCCCACAGGATGGGTATTAGAGGCAAAGAACAGTGCCGCAGCATAATGGTCTGCATGACAGATAGAGATCGTGGCCTGATTCAAACTATCACTATGAATAAGCGGAAAACCCCAGACACCATGAACTATATTAATTGCGCCGAGGGCCATGCCGGGGTGCTCTTTGCGGATGGTTTCCTTCGCAATATACCTTCCCGCCAAAAATTGATTCCGACGCTTATCTACCTTGAACCCCCTGTAGATACCCCACTCATTAAAAGACAGACAATCTGGGTTCAGCGTAACCGTGTCGTAATCTTCAAGAATACCTACTGTAAGCGTTCGGGTTTCAAGCTCTTCACTAAAATTTGCCGTTGAAAAATATTCTTTCATAACCATTTAAAATTCAACTCTAGGGGCTATAAATAAATAAGTCAACTTTTTCTGGCCAAGATCCATGAGTGAATCAGGCTTGCGGTTTTGGTCGCATACTTTTCTGTCATCATAGTAATATGATTGCCTGGCACTTCTATAATTGTAAGATCTGTACAAAAATCACCCCAGCCAAGATCTTCTAGGAAATATTCAGGTTGTGGGTTATTTGTTTTAAGCATAATCTTTTCAGAGGCCTTAAGCAGTAGCGTTGGCCCGTGATAGACGGAGGGAGAAAAATCTGTTACAATCTTGTTATGTTGCACCAGTACATCCAGAAAGACACGAAAACTATCACCTGAAACCTCTTCAGGCATCAGCCCCAAACGAATAAACTCATTACGCAGAACCGCGTAATCAAGTTTATTATATGTAGTTGAGGACAATTTAATCGCTTCGCCGGCAAAGACTTCAATCCTCTCAATATAACTAACAAGTTTCTCTTCATACGACTCAAGATTTACAGCTCCTGGGTGGGGTACCGGTTGATCTGCCAGAATTAACGGCAGCGCACTCTCGTCATCAGCCAATAAGATGGCCATCTCATGGGCGATCAAAGCCCCCATTGACCACCCAGCCAGAACCGTTGTCGAAGTTTCTCGCTGTTCTCGCAGGGTAGCCGCATATTCAGCAGCCATCCCCTTAATAGACAAATCATCTTTACGATGATGGTCTATGGCCGTAAACGCCTTGGTCGTATAGGTCGCACTCAGAGCATGGGCAATGGGATAATAACTCATCACATTGCCACCGGCCGGATGAGCCCAGACCAACTTTTCCCCCGGCTCTTTTTCGATCTGCTCTTTTTCAATCAGGGTTACATACGGTGACGATTCTCTAGAACCTGCTTTAAGCTCTCTTCTAATAAGTGCGGCCAACTCATGGGCGGAGCCGTATTCAAAAAGCGTGGCAATTGGAAAATTTGTCTCAAAAACTTTATTAACTTTCGCGATCAGGCTAATAGCTAATAACGAATGTCCTCCAAGCTCAAAAAACTGGTCGTCGGGATGAATTATTGCAACATTCAGAACCAACTTAAAAATAGTTGTCAGTTGCAATTCAACCAAGTCTGACGGCTGATTTCCCCTCCTAACCCCATCCGACCCGGCACATAACTCTTGCAGGCGCTCAGTATCGACTTTACCGTTCCGAGTAACCGGTATTTTCACAACAACAGTTATGACTGGAATAACTACCGGGGCGAAATACTGGGCCAAATAAGACCTGAGCTGCGCACTCTCCAAGCCCTCAATTAGTTCGACGGCGCCATGTAATCTTTGCGCTCCATTCTCATTTTTAGAGATAAAAACGGTACAATTTATCACCAATGGGTGTTTTTTCAAAACTGTCTCAATCTCTCCCAGTTCGATGCGAAAACCATTTACTTTAACCTGCCGGTCCCGGCGATCAAGAAATACAACCTGATCACCCTCATTCACATAACCAATATCACCAGTTTTATAAATTGGCCCCGAGCTTAGTGGGAGGTTTCGCACAAACCTTGCCTCGCTCAGCTCCGGCTGATTGAGGTAGCCACGAGCAACATTGACACCGGCCAGGCAGATCTCTCCCCGCCCACCCTTGGGAACAAGATTGCTATCTTTGTCCAACAGAAACACTGCAGTATTGTCAATCGGCTTACCTATCGGGATCACCCCTCCTCCATGAAGAGCTGCCGGAACAGCAAATATCAGGGACGAGATTGTCGCCTCAGCCGGGCCATAATGATTCATGATGCGCAGTGCTGGCGCTTCCCGCCGGACCTCTGACAGCAATTGATTATTGAGTTTTTCACCGGCAAAAATCAAAAGCTTTTGGGGTAGGATTGCGGCCAAACATTCTTTCAAAGCGTTGAGGTGAGCGGGCACTATCTTTATGGCATCAACCGGATATTTAGCAAAAAAAGCGGTCAACAAAGCCGGATCAATAAGGGCTTCGGCTGACGGAACTACCAGAGTCCCGGAAAAACCAAGGGTCAAAAAAATAGCGGTGTTGCCCAAATCGGCATCAAGGGCTGAAACATGGGCAAAGGAGCAGATTTCGTCAGATTCATCCACCACTTTTTTCATCGCATGAGTGTAGTTTATTAAAGCCCGATGCGGGACACAAACCCCTTTCGGCTTTCCGGTTGAACCGGAGGTATAAACGATGTAGGCAATAGCCTCACTCTGGACAACAATATTGTCAAAAACACCACTACCAGATTCAGCCAAGCTAATTGACTCAAAACCTAAACAGTTAACCTTGTCAACCGCATTTTCAGTCAAAACAATCTGAGCCTGACTATCATTTAATATATGCTCAAATCGCTTGGCTGGAATCCGCTCATCTACGGGCAAATAGGTTACGCCACACTTCATACAGGCAAGAATGGCGATGAAAAATCTTCGGTTTCTTCCGGTGCGTACAATAGCAATATCATCCCTTTTTAGACCCCTTCGAACCAAGGCATTAGCCATACAAGATGCCTGTCGGTTGAGCTCATCATAGGTCATCTCGCCCTGCTCATCAATCAGGGCGATTGCAGTCGGATGAGATCGCAAAGCTTTTTCAAACAGAGAGATCCAGGAACCCTCGGGATAGGGAGACATTTCCCCCGCAAGCTGGGACAGGTGTTGTGCAGGAATAAAATCAAGTGCCTTGAATGGAACCTCAGGCTGAGCTACTACCGCTTCAACTAAAAGCAGAAAATGCTCCATGAAACGACCAATTTTCTCACGACTTATCAACCGGTTTTTATAACTAACTGAAATTGTACATTCATCCCCAGCAACTTTTATCCAGAAATTGACATCAAACTTCGAGATCTGATAATCAATCGGTAACAATGCATGTTCATCACTCTTCTCCTTCTGCGGAAAATGCTGGTAGGCAAAATGGATATTGTAGAGTGGATTTTCGTGTAGCTTCCGTTGCGGATTAATGGCACTGATGATCTCGCTGAACGGTATCTCCTGATTATCCATAGACTGGAGAATCATCTCTCTAAACCCCGTTATGAGTTCGCCGGAACTCACGTAGGAATCGATTTTAAAACGAAGTGGCAGTGAGTTTATAAAAACTCCGTAGGTATTCTGAAAAGAGGCCTGGTTACGGTTGGCAACCGGAGTGCCGACCACTATATCAAGGTTTCCGGTATACCGTGATAAAAGCAAGGAATAACAGGAGATATAGAATTGATACGGAGTGAGGCTATTTTTTTGACAATATACTGACACCTTTTCGTGCACCGTATAGGCTATTTCACAATGCTCGGTCCGGCCCTCGAATGAATGTCCTTCAGGGTTAAAATCTCTTGGGAAATTAAGCGGTTCAGGGAAATCAGCGAGTTCTTTCTGCCAAAAAGTCAGTTGTTTTTGGCACCGGGCTGACTTAAGCCACTCCTGCTCCCATTTGACATAGTCAAGATATTGAATTGTCGTCTTTTTCTGAGCATGACTTTCGGGATTATCATAATAGAGGGCCGAATCCCGAGCCAATAGAGAATTTGTCCAGCCATCCGAAATCATATGGTGCAAATTAAAATATAAGATATAATCCTTGGCCGCTTTTTTTAGCAATTTAACCCTGAGCAATGGAAGTTTTGCGAGGTCAAAAAGAGAATTTCCATGATGCTCTCCGAGCTTTTCAATAACCTCTTCTTGGTCAATAGAAGCGTCCAGCCGACTGATATCTTCAAACTCAACTTCAAGATCAAAGGCCGAATGTAGCTGTTGGTAAACCTGCCCCCCATGTTCATGGAAAGTTGTCCTGAAAATCTCATTTTTGCGGATGATCAAATTAATAACTTCATTCAGGCGATCAGGGTCGATCTCACTTGATCGGATATTAATGGCAATCGGGATATTGTAGAGAGAACTATCGGGATAGAGCTTGGCCAGAAACCAGATTCGTTCCTGGGCTCGGGAGAGCGGGTACTGCTGTTCCGGGTTCCTCTGCATCTTTGCAAAAGAGCTGGCCGATGAACGTTTCTTACCTGACATTAATTTTCGAATCTGTTCAGGGGTAAGATTTTTTAAACGCTCTTTTAACGGGTTGATTTCAGATGTCATTATCTATCGTAGCCTGTTATTCATAATGTAAGACCAATTTACCAATATGCGTACCTCTGGAAAGATTAGTCAAAGCTTTCTTAAGTTCTGCTGCGGGGAACACCGTGTACTCAATTGGTTTGAAATCATTTTCTTCAAAGTGGCTGACCAAATCCTGTAGGGACTTATTCATTAAATCAGGATTTTTAAACAGTAGCGAGATGTCGAGAAATTGAAATGAGATACCATTGACAAACAAGCCCATCGGCAATAAAAAATTAGCACTTACATCTTTTTTATCGATATGGATAAAACGACCAAACGGCCGCAGCAATTTAACACTTTCTGTCATCAACTCTCCCGACAGGGTGTTCAACACCACATCCAAGCCGCTACCCAGCGACTGAATGGCTTCGGCAAAACCTACTGTTCGAGAATCAAAGACCTGCTTAACTCCCATATCCAACAAATACTGACGTTTCAGGTCAGTTCCTGCGCTAGCATAAATTTCAGCTCCAAGCCATTGAGCTATCCTGACCGCCGACAAGCCCACCCCACCGGCCGCCGTGTGGATCAGCACCTTCTCCAAAGGTTTCAAGCCCGCCAATTGCACAAGACCAATGTAGGCGGTCAAAAAAACCGTCGGGATGCAGGCAGCCTCAACAAATGAGATGTTTTCAGGTTTGCGGCAAACGCACTCGGCAAAGACATTGAACGTTTTTATAAAGTGGCAATTATCCCTGACGAGACCGCTTTCAACGTGGCCAACATGCAGGGCAATCACCTCATCGCCGGGCTTGACATTTGTCACTCCAGGGCCAATCTTTTCCACAATACCGGCATAATCAGAGCCCATATTGGTTGGGACCCCCGGTGAAGATGGGTACAACTTTGAGGCGATCATCACGTCACGAAAGTTGAGAGATGATGCTTTTGCCCGAATCTGAACACAACCGGGGTCTGGATCCTCTACTGCAATCTGGGCGGCAACAAAATCAAAAGGGGTATCGGAATTGAATTTATAAGCAAAATTTTGGCCAAAATCTATCGCTTTCGCGGCTGGCTTTCTGGCTGTTTTTGAACGTAATCGGGCCAGCAACTGGGACCTTTTTTCCGGGGTCAAATTGGTCAGAATTTCAGAGAGGTCAGCCACGGTTAAATCTCCACATCCAGCAGATCCTCGATCTCACTATTTTCATGTTCCGCCAGAATTTTTGCCAAAATAAGTTCCGCCTGGGCCCGAATAGTGGCATGTTTGACAAATTCGTTGGCCTCAATCTCAACGCCGAACTCCTCACCAATCCCTGAAATCACCTGAATTGCTAAAAGAGAGTTGCCACCAAGTTCAATAAATGAATCACGGGCTCCAAGTTTGTTAATTCCCAAAACACTACTCCAGATCGCGGCGATACTCTTTTCTATCTCATTATCAAGTTCTTCATACAACGTATCTATATCGGGACGATCATCTACGTCTTTGAGTTTTTCCGCTTTCAATTTTTTATCAAGTAACTTCCGGCGATAGTAAGAGATCTTGGACTCTTTAAAGTCGAGTGGAAAATCTAATGTGTAGATGATGGCCTGAGCCAAGTCAGGATAATTCAGGAGTAAGTCAAAGGCTTTTTTACCTTCGTCGGGGAGGATGTCATCATCTGTAAAAATGGCTTTAGGTTTTGCCTGACTATGATCCTCTTTGGGCCTGACAACCGCTTCACCAACCTTAACAAAAGCGTATTCCTTAATCGAGAGAAGAGTTTCCCCGTTTTCGTCATAAAGGTCAAAATCAAAATAAATATATTTATCTTCGTTGACAAACGGCCTAGAGAGACGAGCATGACTGTATAGAACCCGGGGGAAAGGCTTGTACTGCTGAATTTCTCCGTAGGCATAGGGCAGGAAAACACTGGCGACACTAGGCATATAGGCAAAATGGGCTGAGGTTGCAACATCGAGCATCGCCGGATGGATGTTAAAACAATCAAAATCCTGAACCAGGGCCTGCGGCAGTTCGAGCTTGGATAACCATTCGTTGTTACCTACGTAGATTAGCTCTTTACAGTCCCAACGATCACTATACCTTAATATTACTTTATTTTTCTCATTACGAACCACCGTGAAATGGCGATCAGTTTCCGGGGGTGCGGGAAACTGGTTGATCAGAGATACAATGTCAACTTTGCCAGAATCCTGTTTATCGAAATCGGGCTCACCATGATCATCGTTAATTGATATACTTCCGGCAAAATTATCTTTCCAGCCAGCTTCCGCCGAGCCCACCCGACTGCGAAATATAAAGGTGTAGCCCTCTGAATCGGTCTGCTCACAAACAACCAGTTGGAGTTCTGGCAGCACATCATTGATAACCATCATCGGGGCCGAAAAAACGGCATCCTCGATTACCATTTTGCCCTTGAAACCTTTTGCCTTATACCATTTTGTCAAAACATCTAAAAATGCGGTACCAACCAGCGTAGGCATATCGGAGACCAGATGTTCTTTCAAAACCCAATGCTCTTCAACATTCACATTGACCGAGTAATGTTCCTGATCTCCGGT
This sequence comes from Pseudomonadota bacterium, assembly GCA_030641485.1. GTDB lineage: Bacteria > Desulfobacterota > Anaeroferrophillalia > Anaeroferrophillales > Tharpellaceae > Tharpella. The sequence continues at coordinate 21,941 of DAOWHJ010000169.1, read as the reverse complement.
ACTGGGCAAAAGTTTCAACTCAATTGGTAAGCTGGTTACGGCGGCTGGTAAAGCGGGCTCATTTAATTCACTGGCACCAGCTTTTTTCTGATTTTCACGCCGCAGCCAATCAGCGGCCATGCCAATCATACCCCACTGGCCCCAATTAACCGAACATACGGTTTTTGCGCTACTAAAGAGATTGGTATGACTTATGGCATCGAGAAAGGCGTTGCCACTGGTGTAGTCGACTCGGCCAATCTCACCAAATATGGAAGTAACCGATGAGAAAAGATAAATAAAATCAAGCTCCCGCTTTTGGAAAAGTTTCTGGAGAACTAAGGCTCCGACAACCTTGGGCGCTAAAACCTTCTCGGTTTCCGGCTTCTCCTGTAGAGCCACAACCGCACCTCCGGCGGTTCCGGCAGAATGGATAATCCCATTGATTGGGCCGATCTTTGCTTCCACCTCCGTAACCATTTTTTCCATAGCCGCAAAATCAGTTACTTCGACACTGTAATAGGAGACCGCCGAACCCAACGCCTCAATCTGTAAAATGGTTTCCAGGGTATCTTTGAGATTTGCTTCCGTACCTTCTAACTCGATCAACTTTTGCCACTCAGATTTTGGCGCTAGAAGCTTCCTTCCGGTCCAGATAAAAGTGCATTTGCATTTTTCGGCAATCAGCAAGGATAAGGTTTTACCAATACCACCACTGCCGCCGCTAATCAAATAGACCCCGTTCTCTTTTAACAGTTCCATTCCTGGAACCGAACGGGCCTTAAGGGTAACCGGCTCAATAATTTCTGTCCAGCGCTCGGTGCCCGAGTAGGAGATAACAGTTTCATCGGTTTCAATTTCGGTTTCCAGGATCAGGTTATCGACAAATTTCTCGAAATCATCTGCCTTTGACGACCCGGTTTCTAGGTTGATAAATTTGGTCCGCATCTCGGTATGCTCTTTGAACAGCACCCGAATCGGCCCCAGAGCTAATGATTTCTCCGGTCGTATCGTGGTTTTTCCGCTCACCGAAAAAGCATCATTAACAAGACAGGTGAGGCTGACCGACACGCTTGTGGAGCTGGCAATAAGAGCCTGTTCGAGGTAGAGTAAACTGTAAAAACTGCGCTCCAAAAAGGCGGCCGAATTTTCCAGAGAGACCGTCTCCTCACTCCCTGAAGCATTGAAATTCCAGGCATGAATAATATTGAGCTGACACTCTTCACGAACCAGATTATTGATCAATTTCCGATAGTCATCTTTCTCAACGATACGAATCTGAACAGTTCCATCTTCCTCATGATATTGCTCGCCAGCTCGAACAATAGTACATGGACCTTGCCTGCTTATCCGCTCAGCTATCAAATCAGTAACTGTGTCGACAGAAAAAAGCAGCCATTTAACCGGCAACGAACTCGGTTCAACCTCGTTGGCAGGTACCAGATCAACTGCTGCGGTTCGCTTCCAGGATGGAATGTAGAACCACTCTGCGACATTCTCCTTTTTAACATTTTCGGGTTCAGAAACCAGATTGTTTTCGGAGAGGTCCAGACGGTAAGATTTTCGGTTAAAGGGCAGTAACGGGTAGCGTACTTTATGGTATTCCGCAGAGTTAAAACGGCTCTCATAATCGATAGTTATATCTTCAATCCAGAGTTTACCAATAGCCGTATCCAGAGCCTTAACACTATTCTCACCCTCATACAGGGTTCCGATAGCCGTATGTGGAGCACCTTGCTCCAACTGCCTTTTTACTGCTGACTCCAACGACTGCCCGGGACCACACTCCAGAAAAACCACCGATGACGCAGACAGTTTAGTGGCTGTCGCAGCGGCGAAGAGTACCGGTTCAACCAAATGTTGAACCCAATATTCATGGTCTTGAGCCTCTGCATCAGACAACCTCGCCCCGGTAACCGTGCTGATGATAGGAATCGTTGGCTTATGCAACCTGACGTCTTTAAAAAACTCCCGGAAGCAGTCAAGACTTTCGATCATCATCCGCGAATGAAATGCATGGGAGGTACTCAGTTGTTTGGAAAAAATATTCTCCTTTTCGAGAACTTGTGCAAAAGCCTCAATGTCGGGAGTCGGACCCGAGACGACCACCAGTTCGGGACTGTTGATGACGGCAATATCAAGTTCTGTCGGCAGCATTTTTTTCAACTCCGACTCACTCAGTAAGACTGCCAGCATCGAGCCTTTGGGCAGATCGTAAACCAGCTTCCCTCTAAAAGCCACAGACTTTATCGCATCATCAAGCGTCATGATCCCGGCCAGAGTCGCGGCCACATACTCTCCAACACTATGACCGATCAGGACATCCGGCAACAAACCATCACTTTGGCAAACCCGGGCCAGAGCAAAGCTCACCATGAAGATAGCCGGCTGGGTTATATATGTTCGATCGAGTAAAATAGCCGCCTGAGCCCGATCTTCTGCAGCCGGGAAAATAACTTCACGGATATCAAGATCAAGCATGGGCTTAAGTACTGTGGCACATAAATCGATGTTTTCCCGGAAAATCCGGTTTTGCTCGTAAAGCTCGAGCCCCATATCCACAAACTGATTTCCCTGGCCCGGAAACATCCAGACCAGTTCCCGGTCGCTGGTCGATGCCGTGGTCAGCGGAGACAACCCCTCTTCCAAGCGGGATAACAGGTCAGTCCTATCTTTAAAGGCGAGCACCCCTTTATATTTCATGCTTTTTCTATTACAGCGGGAGGTGTGGGCAAAAGCATTCAGATTGATTTCGGAATTCTCTTCAAGCCACGCTTTGATATTCTCGCAATAGAGACGAAATGAATTTTTGTGATGGGCCGAGATGAAAAGCAGGTCATATTCATGTGCGACCTCCTGATTGGCAACGTTAGGCGCCTCTTCGAGAATCACACAGGCATTGGTGCCACCGACCCCAAAAGAGTTGACCAAGGCGCGGGCCGGCGTATTCTTGAACTTTTCCAACTTCTTTGTTTTGGCGTTTACATAAAAGGGGCTCTCGGCAAAATTAATTGCCGGATTCGGTTCGTGGTAATGCAGGGACGCAGGCATTACACCATACTTGAGCGTGAGCGCCGTTTTAATCAAACTGGCCATCCCCGAGGCAACGTCGGTATGACCAATATTAGTTTTCACCGAACCGATAGCACAATAACCCCGGTTTTGCGTATATTGACCAAAAGCTTCACTTAGTGATGCCACTTCAATCGGATCACCAATCGGGGTGGCGGTGCCGTGCGCTTCAACCATCGAAATGGTCGAAGGATCGATTCCTGCCAACTCGATCGATTCGGTAATCACTTCAACCTGACCAGCGACGCTCGGAGCTGTATAACCGGCTTTCCGATTACCGTCATTATTAACCGAGCCGGAAAGAATTACGGCATAGATATGATCTTTATCTTCGAGGGCATCCTCCAATCTTTTCAGGGCCACGACCCCACAACCCCGACTGAAGATGGTTCCGGTCGCACCTTTGTCAAAAGTCCGGCATTTACCGTCTGGTGATTCCAACCCACCCTGCTGGTAGAGATAACCCTGGTGCTCGGCAATATCTATCGTCGCACCACCAGCTAAGAGCAGATCGGTTTGATAATTGAGTAGACTGTCCATACCTAAGACAATGCTGACCATTGAAGTGGAACAGGCACTCTGCATATTTATGCTGGGTCCGGTAAGATTCAGTTTATACGAAACCCTGGTGGTTAAATAGTCTTTGTCATTACTGGTAACAATCGCGGTCCCGCTGGCGAATTTCTTGACCGCCTTATTAGACATGGTATCGATAAAATGATAAGGTGAACCGGTTCCACCGAAGACCGCAATTTTGCGGTCGGTATTAAAAGGATCGATGCCGCTATCTTCGAGCGCGTGCCAGGCACACTCTAAAAAGATCCGGTGCTGCGGATCCAGAAGTTCCGCCTCTCTTGGGGTGAAGTTGAAAAATTCCGCGTCAAACTGATCTGGCCCTTCAACGATCCCCCTTTTCCGGACATAATTAGGGTTATTAAATGTCGCAGGAGAGACCCCTGAGGCCAGCAACTGCTCTTCTGTAAACTCAACAATCGACTCTTTTTCAGCGAGCAGATTCTTCCAAAATTCATCAACACTGTCGGCACCGGGAAGGCGGCAGTCAAAACCGACAATGGCAATCCGATTTTTAATTAAATCACTATTTTCCATGGTATTTTTTTATTCTCCTGGCAATTCGGTTACGAATGGCTGAAACTGTGGCAGAGGGACCATCGTTACCTTTTTTATTCATATACTGCTCTGCCAGTGCTGCAATATTTGGATATTGATAGAGTTCGACAAGCGAAAATTTGGCCTCAAGCCGACTCTGGATCAGATCTCTAATTTTAAGAAAGAGTAGTGAATGGCCGCCAACATCGAAAAAATTATCCATTGTCGTAAAATTTTGCTGACCAAGTACTTCAGACCAGATCTCAATCATCAAGTTCTCAACCTTGCTGGTCTTAGTATCAGGGTTCGGTCTCGATTCTCCAACGCCAATCATCACTTGCTGCTTACTTACCTCTTTTTGATTAATTTTCCCATTCGGAAGCAGAGGAATGCTTGTAACCAACGTAATCGATGAGGGAATCATATAAACCGGTAGTTTGCTTCTTAGAGCTACCCGAATCGCCTCGGAAGCCAAGCTCTCACCGGCAACCGGCACGACCACCGCATGTAATCTGGCATCATACTCACTATGCTGATTTAAGTAGGTAACCGCCTGATGAACGCCTGAGACTTTTTCGATGGCCTTGTCGATCTCTTGCAACTCGACCCGGTAGCCCCGAATTTTCACCTGATGATCATCCCGGCCCAAAAACTCAAATTTTCCACAAGAGAGCATCCGGCCCCGGTCTCCGGTAGCATAAATCATTTTTTCGGATAGAATTTCAGGACTTTGCCTGAAGGCTTTGTCAGTTTTCTTTTGCTCTTTCAGATATCCCGTAGCCAACACATCTCCACCAATATAGAGGTCTCCTGGCATATTACGCGGCTGCAGGTGCATCTCTTTATCCAGAACATAGAGCGAACTGTTGGGTATGGGTTTGCCAATCGAAACCTTGTCAAAACGTAAATCGCTGGTACAGCGGTAACAGTTCATGAAGATACTGGCTTCAGTCGGGCCGTAGAGATTGTAGAGTTCACCTTTGAACTGCGATATGACATCCTCTTTGAGACCCAACGGCATTTTTTCTCCACCACAAAAAATCTTCTCCAAAGAGGGCGTCTGAGCAAACATGCCAATGTCAGAAAAGAGCTTCAAACCGGAGGGTACAAACTGAAAAATATTGACTTTTTTTGCCTCAATTACCGCAGCCGTCTGTTCGGGTGATTCAATATCAGCCCGTTTTTCCAAAACCAACGTCCCCCCGGAAATCAGCGGCAGAAAAAGTTCCCAAACCGAAATATCAAAACTAATCGAGGTTTTAGCCAATATTTTAGTATCAGTCCCGGTATTAAAGCAGTCCTTCATCCACAGAAGATAATTAGCCACACCCCGGTTGGGAAGCATCACCCCTTTGGGATTTCCCGTAGATCCTGAGGTGTAGATAATATAGAGGAGATCATCGGGAGTCGGGGGCGTTAGATCTCTCTCAACTCCGGTTCCGGCAACATAATTTTCAAATACCTCGTCAACAAAAACCAGCTTACTCTCGGCAGCGAAGATGTTTGTTTCCAAGTCTGAGGCGGTCAGGACATAACGAATTTCAGCATGTTCGTTAATATAGCGAATACGCTCCTTCGGATAGGTCGGATCAATCGGAACATAAGGATGCCCCAGAGCTGCGGCCGCAAGGGTCGCGATCACCAGTTCTGGAGTGTTATCCAGAAAAATCCCCAACGGCTCTTTAGACTCCAGGTTCAGCGCTGCCAGATGGTCGGTACATACAGCTACTTTCTGGGCCAGAGTAGCATAGCTTATAGAGGTTTCGCCAAAAGAGATCGCCGTTAAATCAGGAAAATCCCGGCAGGTTTTCTGAAACAAACTGGATAGGGTCAAGAGCTGTCCGTAATCTTTTTTCTCAGCCACGCTGCAGCGCAGAACTTCCGCTTTTTCATTACTCCTCAAACCTCCCAAAGCTCTAAGTTCAGAGCTAAATTGAACCGAGATCTCCCGCAACACCTGGGTAAAAACAGTTATCACCTGAAGGGCAGCCGACTCATCAATGACATCCGGGGCAAAGGTAAGTTCCAGATCAATTTTGCGCTGGTCATCAAAACACTCAAGATGGAGATCACATTTTGCGTGCCGGTTAAAAAGTTCCCGGGCCCTTAGCGAAAGACCGTCACCCTTTTTTGACCAACTCGCGGTCTCATGCAAGGCAAACATTGTCCTAAACACCGAAACCGGAAGATTTACCCCCTGCTGACGTAGAATACTGACCAGCTGGTCAAAGGGCAGATGCTGATGGTCAAGCATCCGGATGGTATCTTTGCGGATATTATCAACCAAATCAGAAAAACGACAACCTGAAGGACAATGAACCCGGTACAACAACGTATTGGCAAAGTAGCCCACCAGGGAGCTGTCCGATTTTTCCAGCCGATTCGAGAAGGGGCTCGCGACCACATACTCTTCCCGCTCTCCAAACTTGTAGAGAGTCGCCACAAAAGCGGCCAATAACAGAGTGTTAAGACTCGCCCCTTGAACCCGACAGATTTCCAACAGATTTTTTCTTAATTGCGGGTCAATAACCGAGTGAACTCTCTGGCCCCGAAATGAGACCAGGTTCTGCGGCTGATAAATAAGCGGAAATGAGTGAAGCTCACTTACTCCTTGTAAATATTCCTGCCAAAATGAATAGTCCTGCTCGAAGTTCGGGCTCTGCTGATAATCTACTCTTTTCTGGACGACATCAGCAAATGTGAACGCCAAGGGGGCAAGCTCTTGTCCCTGGTAGATCTGGTCAAGATCAGCTAAAAAAAGGGCTATCGATTCGCCATCAAAAACAAGATGACTGACGACCCAGGCCAGCACATGTTTTCCGCTTTCTAGGCGATAAAGTTTACAGCGATACAAAGACGCGTCATAGAGAGCAAATGGAAGCGCGGCAAAGGCTGAGATGCTTTCGTGAACAAAATTTTCACGTTGCTCTTTAGGCAAACAACCAAGCAATTCAACTGGAAGTTCGATAGAGATATTTTCTGCGGAAAAGAAACTAGCTTCACCCTCACCTTTTCGCAACCAGAAGTGTAAAGGCAGATGACGTTTAACCACGTTTTCCAATGCTTTTTCCAGACGATTCACATCAAGTTCGCCCTCAAGGGTTATCGCGTAGGCGATATTGTAAGTTGCGTTTTTTTGATATGCCTCAAGGAAAAACAGCAGTCCGCTCTGGGAATTGGTTAAAGGGAGAAGGTCGACTGGGGCAAAAATTTCATTATTAGTTAGATCATTTTCCGACAACAACAGGGGAATCTGCCCCAGCAGGTTGCGGGGGCTCGGATGCTTAAATAGTAGCTTGAATGTTGCCCGAAAATGAAACTGCTCCTCAATCTCAATAATAAGGGCCAGAGCCTTCAAGGAGTTTCCGCCAAGATCAAAAAAACTATCGTCTAAACCGATCTCATCTGTTTTCAGAATTTTTTTGAAAGCATTGACCAACTTTTCTTCCCGTTCTCCGGTCGCCTGAGTAAAGCCAACACTTAAAAACGGGCGTCTATCTTCAGGAACGGGCAATAATTTGCGATTGATCTTACCGTTGGCCAACTTGGGAAAATCGTACAGGAACACCCACCTTTCAGGAACCATTGCTTCGGTTACAAACTCGAGCAGGTGACTCCGCAGCTCATCAACCGGGATCTCCTCACCAGATTTTGACTCAATATAAGCGGCAAGATAGGGCGGCTCTCCTTTGATTAGGGAGAGCACAACCGTCAGAATCTGGGGATGGCAGTAGAGTCGGTTTTCGATCTCTTCAAGCTCAATACGTTGCCCATTAATCTTGACCTGCTGATCATGGCGCCCGATAAATTTGAATTCTTGACTATCTGTGCAGCGGACAAGATCCCCGGTATTATAGACCAGAACGCTCCCATCACGCTCTGAAACATAAGGGAAAAAAACCGCGTCAGTCAGTTGTTGCTCACCAACATATCCAGCGCAGATCCCAGGGCCCGCCGCATACAAAATCCCCTCTTCATCAATTTGGGCCTCACTACCATCTTCCTTAACGACATAAAATTTTGTCTGCGGAATCGGAGCACCGATAGAACAATTTTGCGACGAGCTGACTTTTTTGTAGCTGAGGTTTGCAACGGCCTCTGTGGGACCATAAAGATTCCAGACCTTGATATCGGGAAAACGGCAAAAGGTCTCCTCAAGCAAACGTTCGCTAACATCCTCTCCCGAAAGAAAGAGTGCGGCGGGCCCAATAGCCGATAGATTATTTTTCTCCAGCCAGTCGAGTGCACTCTTCCAGACAGTGGGGACGCAATAGAAGCCAAAACCGGGATGCTGCGCATACCAGGAAAATAATTTTTCCGGATCATTCAGAGAACCGGGAATGATATGAAGGGTTTTGCCAGCTCCAAGCGTAGAGTAAATTTGTGATATTGACGCTGCAAACTGAATCGAAGAGGTCAGGGGCAACCGGTTTTCAACCGCCTCTTTGAAAAAACCGGCACTCCATTCAGCATAATACGAGAGGTTCCGGTGCAACACGTTGACCCCTTTGGGGGTTCCAGTTGAACCTGAGGTGAAATGGATATATGCAGTTGCTTCGGAATCGTTTTCTAACTTAAGGGGACAAGGTTGCTCAATCGAGGTTAACAAGTTGTCATTAAAGGAGATGTATTCAACATCACTGGCAACAATCAGATCTCGACTGTTTTCGTCACCAAAAACAACCTTGCAGGATGAGCTCTCCAGCATACTAAGAATTCTGGCTTGCGGGTAGGATGATGATAGAGGAATAAACGCAGCCCCGGCTTTATGGATAGCCAAAAGAGCTATAATCAGGTTAATGCCCGGTTCAAACAACAATGCAATCCGGTGGCCAGGCCTCACCCCTTTACCAGACAACCCTACAGCTACCCTCGCGGAAATTTGTTCCAGTTCATGATAGCTAATCTGCCCATCATCACAGATTACGGCCGGGCGCTCGGGAAAGAGATTTGCTTGAGCGCTTATTCTCAGGTAAACAGGGTCAAAGGTCGTCTCTTCCGGAGTAAACAAGCTTGAGGATTCATACATACTAAAGCCGGTCAATAGGTTGAAAAATAGTTGGACAACGAAAAACTATTCAACTGTTTTTCATCAGCAGGAAGTTCACCCAGGAAGTATTTAAGCTTGACTATTAGATCATGGATTGTAAATTTAAGCTCATTCAAGGTTCTAGTGGATAGAGTATAGGTGTCAAAAGATAAAATTATATCGATCTGGGTGGCACTGCCGAGCTTGAATTTGACAATTTCATCCCGCCAGGACTGCTTACGAACATCAACCAGTTTCCGGTCTCTTTCGTACAGTTCAAGAGACTGCTGTAAACTCATCAGAATACGCTGAATCTGAAGCTTCGTTTCAAAAAGAAGTTGCTCCAGATTGAGTTTGCGCGATCTATATTCGGTCTGTTGGGCGAGATAGGCGCCCTCTTGCTGAACATTTTTTACGGGCAAGGTGTAATTCAACGACAACACCGCGCTGGTGCCGGGATAATCTGTACCAAACAGGTCACCGTAGTGAGCATTTGTTGTCATTTCAAACCACGAGACCCTGAAGTCCAAATCAAATTGATCCAATTTTTGATTTTCGGCTTTATCCAATTGAATCTTTGCGATATCTGTCAGCAGGCTGATACTTTTATATACCGGAGTGGACATAATCGTTGCATCATCGATGGCAGAATATCTAGCGATTAAATCTTTTATTCTCTTCGGGTCAGGATCGGGGATATTGCTAACCACCTCAGGGATCTCCAGGAGAATAGCTTGGTTTCTAACCCCAGTCAGCCGCTTTAAGGCATAATAGGAATTCAAGGTGTTAAGTTTTGCCCGATTAAGTTGCTGCTCATAATCGATCACATGAGCTATCGTCCGATTTTGTTCGACCTCGGGAAGCTCTCCGCCATCGATCAGTTCACGGATCTTTTGTTGATGTTTTCGGGCCTGGGCCAGGGCCAGCACTTCTATTGCATATTTGTTGGCATCACGTTTTAAGGTCAAATACGCACTCTGCAAATCCCGAAAGTAACCCATAATCTCGTTGGACAACTTCTGATCTGAGGCCTGAAGGCTGACTTTGGCAGAACGAATGGCTGCATTTTCGGGGCTATCCCCCCCCAGACCTCTGAGCAACGGCATTTTCACACCGGCCCAACCACCAAAATTATTAAAATGCATATCAGGATTCAGTAATTTTGAACTTTCCGCGTGGACTCCGGTATAAAAGTCGATACCGAGATTGGTGGGTACGACAAAGTTTACTTCAAAAATATTTCCCCCATCATTACTGATTGTGGGATCGACGCCCTCACCAGTGGTCAGGTCAAATGAGAAATAAGGAGTCGTATAACCTTGCATCTGCAGAACAATAAAGGAAGATTTCTCCTGAGCCAGCTTTTGCAGCCGAATATCGTAATTATTCTGCAGCCCCTCCCGCAAAACCGTCTCAAACTCAACTTGCATGGCAGCTGACACATTCCAGGCTGCCCCAACCAAGGAGGTTAACAAACATCCAATAATAAAAAATTTGTGTGGCATATATTTCATTGGTCAGTTTATCTGGTTCTTCACAAGTTTGTAGAACCACTCCTTTTTATCAATAAGTTCGTCGTATCTGCCCTGCTCGACAATCTCACCTCTTTCCAAAACAATAATCTTATCAGCCCCTCTTATCGTGCTTAGCCTGTGGGCAATCACTATCCTGGTCGCCTGAAGCTGATCGACATTTTCAGTCACCGTTTTCTGAGTATCATTGTCCAAGGCACTGGTCGCTTCATCAAATAAGAGAAGCTTAGGTTTTTTGATTAAGGCCCGAGCAATAACCAGGCGCTGTTGCTGGCCTCCCGACAGAGTACCCCCACCCGCTGGCAGAAAGGTTTGCATTTTCTGCTCCATTTTTTCGATATCTTTGTCACAGCCAGCCATGCGTGCCGCTTCCCAGGCATCAGTTTCAGTGTAAGTTGAGGTACCGACAATATTGTAGAGTACGCTGCCCTGCATAATCTTGCCGTTTTGCAGAACCACCCCGATTTGATCACGAACAATCCTGATATCGAGCTCTTTCAAATCAATTTTGTCAAATAGGATCGTCCCGGACTCATACTCTTCAAAACCCAAAAGCATTCTAAACAGAGTTGACTTTCCTGAACCTGAACCACCTACCAGCGCCACAAACTCACCGGCATTTATCTTTAAACTGATCCCTTTTAAAATGAGTTCGGGCGAGTCCAGATACCTGAACTTCAGGTTACCGATCTCAATATTACCCATAAGTTCACCGGGATCTTTCTTACTGACATAATCCTCAACTTCGGCATCAAGGATGGGTTTTAAAAGATCAAATGTCGGCTTGATACTCATAACCGGAACCGTAACCATAAAAGCCGCGATTAGAGCTCCCTGAAAACTTAAGTAGGCTGAATTAAAAGCAATAAAGTCGCCAATCTGAAAAGATCCTCCGGGCAGGGTCAAGAGATCAAAAATTCTAATGTAGATAAGCAACGAGGCCAGAATAGGAAAACCGAAAGTAAAAATTGATGCAATAATAATTAATTTCTGCTTGTTTGCGTAATGCTCCTTCTGTTTCGAAAATTTTTCGGCCCAGATATTAAAGACTTTATCTCCGGAAGATGTCATTCTCACTTTCTGCATGCCGCCGATCATCATCATCATAAAACCGGAGATTATCGCCTCCATCCTCATATATCCAGCCACATGCTTATAGGCCAACATACTGATCGTCAATGTAAACGCAGCAACCACAGCACCTAAAAGTAGGGCCAATAAAGCTAAGCGCAGGTCATAGTAGATCATCAGTGCCAGATAAAAAATCGAAAAAATCAGTGAAACCAGGGCTCCCATCACATTTGCGGACAAAACCGTCCTGATTTTCTCAATGCCAAGGCTTCTTTCAGCTAGGTTTCCAGAGTCATATTTTCCAAAAAATGGCACTTTTAATGATAATATCCGATCCCAGACTGCTGATTGAAGTTTGTAACTGGCGACCCCTTCGAAACGCAGCACGGCAATCGCCTTGGTAAAATTTATGACCCCTAATGCCAAGACCACGGTGATAAGCAGCGCCCCTAATTGATAGAGGTCCGTAACCTGACCACCAGGAATAATCACATTAAAAATATAGCCTGCGGTGAGAGGAATGCTCAGTGAGAGAATGGCACTAACCAGGCCGAGGATCGCAAAGAAGAGCAGGTCAGTTTTGGTGAAAGCCAACGTGAACCGGACCAGGTCAATTGCGCTAAGCTTTCCCGCCGGCAGCGGAGAAAAAAATGAGTGCCCATGGCTCTCTATCTGATCACAGTTGGCCGCAGTAACCGGATAGGTTTCACCGCTACGAATATTTTCGACCCGGTATTGGTTACCTTTGCGAACAAGCGCAATCGGCACATTGCCCTCTTTGAGAAAACCAAGCAAAATACCAAGATCATTTTGCCACCACAAATCGGACAAAACAATTTTTCGGGCCCGAATATTAGAGGCCCGCAATATTTTTTGCAGAGGATCCATTGCCGAACTTGCACCGGAAAATCCAGCAACAAAATTAATCTTTTCGCGATTGCCAATTAACTGACAGGTTTTGAGCAACAGACCATCATCAGAGAGACCTTGCTTAGGCTTTGCCTGAAACTCTCCCTCTGGCTGTTTTCCGTCAAGAACCTCATGCAGCCCGGTATAGGCGGCTGAACGGGATTTTTTACGAAAAAAATATGAGGTCTTGACCCGGGTTATTGATTTAATATCAGGAGCTCTCTTCTCCCCGTTTGTACCGGTATCATTGTGAGATTCTGTAGACATACATCCTTAATCTAATCAAATAATAATTGATTCGTAACACATTTGGATGGCTAAGTAAAAATTTCGATATACAAAGGAGTAGCGTTTTTCAGGCGCGAGACCAGACATGCAGTATGTCGAGTGTCTGTAAAACGCTACGACGCAGTAGATCGGAACTTTTTTACGACGCCATCATGATTCACTGACAAGTTTATAGTACAATTTATCTGTCTCCAAAACCAGCTCTTCATGAGTGCCCCGCTGAACCACGTTTCCCTCATCGATAACAAGTATTTGGTCGTAATTCTTAATCGTACTCAAGCGGTGGGCAATAGTGATTGTCGTACATTTTCTTTTACAGATATTTTCCATAACCAGTCTCTCGGTTTCGGCATCCAGAGCCGACGTGGCTTCGTCCATGAAAATAATCGAAGGGTTGGTCACCAGAGCTCGGGCAATCTCCAGTCGCTGCCGCTGCCCACCACTAAGATTACCACCGCCGGGGGCTATTTTGGTCTGGTAACCACCGGGCCGTTCAGTTATAACATCATGAATAACTGCATCCTTGGCGGCTTCAACTATAGATTCGTGATCAATTGCCCGATTCCACATGACAATGTTATCTGAAGCCGTACCCGTAAAAAGAAAGACATCCTGATCCACAATCGCCAGTGAATTTCGTAACACATCACTATTGATGGTGTTGATATTGATACCATCAAAGAGAATTTCTCCGGAACCGGGTGAATAAAGCCCGGCAATAACCTTTAAGATCGTAGACTTTCCGCAACCGGAGCCCCCAACCAACGCAATCCGCTGACCGGGTTCAACCTGCAAAGAAAAATTCTTGATCAAGGGAGGGCTGAATTTACTATAACCAAAAGTTATATCCTTAACCTCCAGTTTACCGTTCAGCCGAGCATTGAATGGAGTAATCTGGTCGATTGTCATTCTGCCTTCCTGCCGACAAAGTTGGTCAACAGGCTCATCAAGAGAGTCTTGCAAATTGTTGAGATTACTTTTGTTGAGCTGAATATTTCCGGCAACCTCTACAATATTTTTTACCGGCTCAGACAAATTGGCGATAAAGCTCTGCATAGCGATAAATACACCAATTGAGATTTCACCGGAAATGATCAGAATCCCGCCCAATACAACAATTATCACATTATTTAGCTGAGCCAGAAACTCAGGCAGCACCGTTAACAGACGTGAAGTGAAACCGAGTTTTTGCTCATCATTTATGGACGTTATCAGGTAGCTCGACCAAAGCGTAAAAAAATTATTTTCCCAACCTGAAGCTTTTAGCGTCTCAATGTGCTCAATACCGACGCTCGCCATGCTGAACGTTCTCTGCTGTTTCTGAAACAGAGACTGATTCAGGGCCGTTCTTTTGGCCGAGAAATACTTCAGGGCCAGGATATTGATCACCATAATTGAGACCCCGACAACCGTAAGCAGTAGACTATATTTCATCATGACGATACCGTAAAAGAAAACGGTAATCAGGCTGATAGCCAACTGAGTCATGTCCCGCGACAACATTGTCGCGATAGCGTCATTGAGCTTGATCCGCTTAACCGTGTCGCCGGGAAGGTGGGTCTGGAAATAGGTATAGGGAATGGAGAGAATATGGGAGACAAATCTGGATGAATCAACCATACTCATTTTAATTTCGAAACGGAGAAGTATCCATTGCTGCATAAATACTAGGATACTGCCCAAAACCAGAAGTGCAGCCATGATCATCAACATGGGCTTATACCATAAAGTTTGGCCCATCAAGATAATATCATCAAAGAAAATCTTATTAAGTGCAGGGATCACAATCGCCGGAATCAATAAAATAAAACCAGCCAACAATACGTAGGCTACACCACTTTTATACTGAAGGACCCGACTAAAAATTTCTTTTACAAATGAAGACTGATGACCAAAGGTGACAAAATCACTCCCGGGTTTAGCAATAAGAATCTGACCGGTAAATTTTGCCGCCAGGTCATCTATGGTTATTTTTTTTCGCCCGGCCTCAGGATCATGAATAATAAAATAGGGCCCGGTCTTTTTTATTGCCAGGACAAATTTCCCCGAAGCCGCAGGAAAAATAAACGGACAAGTTTGCTTTTTAAGCTCATTGAAGGAGAGCTGCTTAAGATCAGCATCAAAACCGAATCGACGGGAAGCGTCCAACAGATGGGCCGGTTCTATCTCATCATTACCACAATCACAACCATCTTTAACTTCCGTCAGCTTGGGAAATGCCCCATAATAACCCAGCAGCATAGCCAAACATATGGCCCCTGATTCTCCAGAGTTTGATTGTAAAAATAGAGGCGTGTTTGCAGCTTTAGACATGTTGAATATGGGGCTACCAATAAAGTTTGTAACTGTTTCAGCGTAGTTTTTTTATGACCACATAAATGTGATAAATTAGCCTAAACGTGGGGACAGAATTGAATTCTGTCCCCACGTCGAAGTTGACTGTCTAGCGACTGGCCAAATACTCCTTAACCTCGCGTATGTGCCCATCGATATGATCTTTATAGCTACCTTTTTGTCCATCAATTGTCTTACCGATGCTCGCCATAGCACTTTGAACCTTGCCAGGAATTGGCTTATCTTGAGCAGCACCACTTTGACCAGCTGATCCACTACCGGGCAAGGTTAGCCCCCCCCCCTTCTTAATCATGGCACGTTTTTTCAGACCCATTTCCATCAACTTTTGTAAATCCTCTTTGGTTTTACCCTCAACCGCTTTTTTGACGTCAAAAGCCATAACTTCCTCCTGTTAGTTCTCTATACTGCATTATGGTAATTCATATTCAACCATTAACAACGAAGCTCTCCATCTGCACACGAGACAAAGCCTCTTCAAAAGTGATCCGCGCAAAAACTTTCTTTGTTATCTGGGCGACATTAAGACATTCACTGTGGTTACGCATAATCGAGACAACTACCGGCTTGAGCAACGCCGGTTGTGTATCACGGGTAAATGAAAGAATTTCCCCGACCACCGGCTGGGCTGAAACCGGTAAAATTTCAATAAAATCCTCAAAAAGATCACCATCCCCAAAAACCTGACCAGGCCGTGAAAGCACTGGCCCAACACTCTTGACATTATTGACAAAGCCAATCATTCGATTCTTAAAGTTTTCCCAATCCGTAATTTTCTCCAACAGATCGGCATAGCCTGCAAACAGTTCAGTTCGAGACATTTTCAAGGGAATAATATTAGAAAGAACCGCATTCCCCACATATTCCGTAGCGGGATCATCTATGGCATCATTAAGCTGTTGTAAATCTATTATCCGCCCCTCCGGCAACAATCTCTCCCAGAGATCCGTACCGGTAAGAACCCTGAGAATAGTTATTTTTGGATTCGGAATAAAT
This sequence comes from Pseudomonadota bacterium, assembly GCA_030641485.1. Taxonomy (GTDB): domain Bacteria; phylum Desulfobacterota; class Anaeroferrophillalia; order Anaeroferrophillales; family Tharpellaceae; genus Tharpella. The sequence continues at coordinate 5,603 of DAOWHJ010000169.1, read as the reverse complement.
GCTTTCTGAAGAAACTCAAAGTGCTGCTCAAAAATCGTCTGGTCGTCGTGATCAAAGCCGACAATCATGGCAGCTTCTACCGGAATCCCGGTAGACATGATTTTATGACAGCTTTCAATCATGTCATGTTGCAAGTTGTGCTGTTTGTTGATCTCCTGCAAGCTCTCCAAATTAGGTGATTCAATGCCAACGAAGACCCCATCAAAGTTAGCCGCAGTCAACAGATCTAACATCTCCTGGTCATGGGCTATATTAATTGAGAGCTCCGCCCGAAATCCCACCGGCGCCGAAAAAGTTTTATTCAGGGTAATCAGCTCTCTGAGCAGTAGTTTTGTGTACTCAGGCCGACCAATAAAATTGTCAACAGCGAAAAAGATCTCATCAATTCCATAGCCCTGCAGGGTTCTAACTTCATCGATAACCCTCTGCACCGGCTCCTTGACCCGCATACGATTACCGAAAATTTTCCACATATTACAAAATTCGCACTTAAAGGGACAGCCTCGTGAGGGTTGCACTGCTCCCAATAGATAATCATCTCGCAACAGGTGGGCTATACTGTCCCACTTTGGAGGTGGGGACAGGGATAGGTCAGGGTGCCCAGATTCTCGATATTCCGATCGCGGTTTCCCATCCTGCCAATCAGTCAGAAATTCTGGCCAGATACGTTCGCCCTCACCAATAAACAAGATGTCAAAGAGCCCTCGATAATGTTCCGGTTTTTCCGTTACTCCGGCCCCACCAACAGCGACTAAGAGACCTCGTGCCCGCAACTGGCGAGAGATTTCAAGAGCTCGATTGAAGTGCACAGTATAACCAGTGACCCCAGCCATATCATAATCCCGATCAAAGACCGTTTCCTGATTGATCGGACCCTGAACATTTTCATCCCACAGGTCAACCTGAAAATCAGGCGGGGTCAGGGCAGCCAATACCGCCATGTTCAAAGGTGTAATAAAAGCCTTTTTTTTAATAAGTGGGTGGTTGTTAAGTTTAGCAACCCCATACCGTTCATCGGATTGCGGAGTAACTAATAATATATTTTTCATTAGAGCTACAGTCATTCAAAGTATGCCTTGAAAATAGGGATAAGGTAATCTATCGGAGCTTTCTCCTTCACTTTGACATAAGCCTTACAGAGTGTACCGAGACTTACCTGAAAAGGAGGACCTTTTTTGTTTGACCAAGCAAAACCACTTTTCGTTGACGGGTCGGTCTCCAACTTCACGGTTATTTTGTACACCGGACCCTTTTCATCAATCAGTCCGGCCAAATTATTATTGGCGAGTTCGTTGGCCAGACCAACTCCAGAGGAGACGTAGCGGTTAACATCTAAAACCGTACCATTAAGCCATCCATAGAGATTCCGGTCAACCGTAAAGGGTTCAATCTCAACCTCCATACCCTCACCTATCTCAGCATTTGCGCTAAAAGGGATGTAAAGGTCAAGCAAATAGTTGTCAAGATTATCAGGTAGCTCTATGGTAGCCAAATGCATCCCCGGAGAGACCTCATTACCAATATCCACATTCATCAGGACAACAACACCAACAACGCTTGAACTGACTTCGGTGTTCAAACGGTATTCACTCTTCAGATCAACAATTTTTTTTGACAATTTTCTGATTTCATTCTCGACATCCTGCTCACTTAGATCCTTACCCAGCTTCCACTCCTGAGTAGTTAACGTAACCCCGAGAAGGTTTTTTTCTAAACCGACTAAACCGGCCATCTCTTCGGCCAGAGATTTCTCGATATTAAACAAATTGGAATAGGTTATAAGTCCGTTATCATATAATTTTTGGTTCTGTTTGAGTTTTTTCTGCAAAAAGGAGATGGTTTTTTTCGACTCAGTAATTTGTGCGTGAATGCGCTTTGTCTCGATCTTGTTAACATCAGATTTAAGGCTGAAACTACGAGCATTACCAGACTTGAGCTGTCTTTTTTCGGACTTAAGAAGAGTGAGCTCGTCCTCTGCTTCACGGATACTATTTTCAAATTCTGGTTGTTTGAGCAAAAAAAGCACCTGGTTTTCTACCACATTATCATTGATAGAGATGTTTTTTTCGCCAATCTGTCCCCCATAGACAGATGTCACCTTGAATAAACCACGCTTGGTATTAACTTCCCCCATCCCCTCGACTCTGTGTGGAATAGATCCATACAACATCCAGGCGATTGCACATACCCCCCCGAAGACAAATGCAAACAGGGCATACTTATATATCGAACGAGTTATGACCAGTGAACCAGTCAAGAGATCGCTGTCACGTCCTTCATGCTTAGCTTTACTGTTACCCATAAAAAACCATCTTATTTCTATAAGACCTGACCCTGTGAAGTTGGGCAGTCTTGATTTATGCGCAGATCATCAATGCACAACCGAGTAATCATGCTGTGTTATCGGTATCAAAAAAAAATTCCAAAGTCAAGGAATTAGCAAAAAACCAATGGTTAAAAAACATTGGGGTATATAAAATAGTTCTGTCCGTTTTACTTTGTCTCGTTTTTGGTTCATCAACATTCTATTGCTAGTTCGAGGATATCCCTTCCAGCCGGTGTAGAAATAACTTTTACTACCACAAAGCCCGCTTTTTTTACAAACAACTGATAATCTTCCAGAGTTCTTTCGGCACCATTAACCAGAATCATAAAATTTAAGTCCATCCAATTTGCAACATTATAGTCATCATTATGCTTAATTGTATTTTCAATTATAAGCAATCGTTTTCCGGCATCGCTATTTCCGGCTGAACTCATTGATGAGTAGATGTTTTTCAAAATCATTAAAGCTTTTTCTTCATTCCAATTATGAATCACGTTTTTAAGAATATATAAATCTGCGCAGGGGATAGGGTCACAGAAAAAATCTCCGGAAATTCTATCCAACCGATTTTCATAATTGTCCTCTAGAGTTGATAATGTCGACTCCAAATCAAACATAATCCCTCTTATATGATTATTTTTACTGAGAATGGTTTTCATGAAACCGCCTTGGCCACACCCAATATCTACGACATTTTTAAACCGTGAAAAATCATAAGAAGATACTATGGGCAAATTCTCCTCATCACTAATTCTAGTCATCGCATCATGAAAGACTTTAAGCAATGCAGGCTTTTCTGAAAGATAATCCAGAGTACCATTTTCGCAACTAGGTGAAAATGGTAAGCTATCACCCTGCCTCAAAATTTCAACAAGATGGCCCCATGGTTGATAACGATAAGCAGCACCATTAAGCCTTGCCGCATCTCTTCTACTTTGGGGATGGTCTGAGCACAAGAACTCCCCCATAGGGGTAAGGTAGTAAAGGTTTTCAGAAGTTCTAAGCAAGCCTAAATTTGCTGCACAGCTAAAAAATCTCTTCAGCATAGCTGGGTCAGTTTGAGTCTTATTGCTAATTTCATCAATACCTGCAGGTTTTTGATACAAAAGATCCGCAATGGCTAACTCGGCAAAGGTATAAACAATACATGTCGGCCAATTTCCATAAATAAACTTATCTATAACTGAAGCATATTTATGGGTTTCATCCTGCTGATTTTTCAATAATTTATCCATGAGATTTTCCTTAGACAGAGTAAAATCTATACAATATCAAGCGCGTACAGGTAGTTATTTAGGAGGTCCGGAAAGGCTATTTTAACTAAGACAATTACCACTCTCTGCGGCCCGCAATTGTCCACAAGCGGCACTGATATCAGCTCCTTTACTGCGCCGGGTCATCACGGTCAGCTTGTGCCTTTGTAAATAGTCTACAAAGTCAACAATGCGTTGATGTTCAGGCTTTTTAAACGGTAATTCCGGGTGTTCATTAAAAGGAATGAGATTAATCTTGGCGGGCAAGTTCCCGATCAAAGCAACCAGACGCTCGGCATCGTCTAAAGAGTCGTTAAGGCCGGCAAAGAGAATATATTCAAAAGTTATCCGCCGTTGATTGGTTACTGGGTAATGGCGACAGGCGGCCAGCAATTCATCTAGGCCGTAACGCCGGTTAATCGGCATCAACTCACTACGTAACTTATCATCTGCGGCATTGAGCGAAACTGCCAAAGAGACCTCTATCCGTTTCCCCAATTCGACAATCTCAGGTATCAAACCGCAGGTTGACAGGGTTACCCGACGGCTGGAAAATTGCAATCCATCATCATACATCAGAATTTCAAGGGCTTTAAGCACCTCGGCAAAATTATCTAGCGGCTCCCCCATTCCCATAAGAACAATATTTGAAATTGGCCCCCGGGATGAGCTCTCAGGATCGACAATCTCGGCCACCTGAACCACCTGATCGACGATTTCGGCCGCACTCAACTGACGCTCAAAACCGGAACCTCCGGTCAGACAGAAACGACACCCCATTCGACAACCTACCTGAGTCGAGATACAAAGTGTCAAACGATTTTTGTCAAAGATCAGAACCGTCTCAAGCGTATTCCCATCATCCAGCTTAAAGAGAAATTTACGCGTTCCATCCTGAGATTCCTGCTCTCTGACAAGTTCAATCTGGCCAATAAAAGAGAATTCATTCAAACGCTTCCGGCAAGTCAACGAGAGATTACTCATATTATCGATATCTCTGACCCTTTGCAGGTAGAGCCAACGAATAATTTGATCTGCCCGATAGCGCTCCTTCCCAATCCCAGACAAATGGGAGACCAACTCCTGACGAGTCACCCCTTTTAAATTAAGTTTAGTCATTATTACTTATTCTTAAGCCAGCGCGCATTAGCCAGTCCAAGTTGCTTGACCTTGTAGTTCATCACCCGTTTACTGATGCCCAACATCTCCGCTGCATCTTTTTGCACCCAGTTACAGGCCTCTAAGGTTTCAACAATTAATGAGCGTTCGACATCATCCAACTTCAGACCCTGCGGTGGCAGTCTAAACATTGATCTCGACTCAGCGTCACCATCATCCCGACCAAGATCGCGCATAAAGAGTAAATCTTCAATTAAAATTTCAGGCCCGTCACTCATCAGCACGGCCCGTTCAATACAGTTTTGCAATTCGCGAACATTTCCCGACCAATGATGCTTTTGCAAAAAACGGGCGGCATCGAGGTGCAAAGAGGTAATGTTTTTCTTCAGATCAGCGGCAAACTTACGAATAAAGGACTCCGCCAGCAGGGGAATATCCTCACGCCTTTCACGCAAAGGTGGAATATGAACATTGATCACGTTGATACGATAAAAAAGATCTTCACGAAAATCACCCTCACGAATGATCTTCGCCAAGTCCTTATTTGAGGCCGAGATTATTCGGGCATCAACTTTGATGGTCTTATCACCGCCTAAGCGCTCAAACTCTTTCTCCTGCAATACCCGCAAAAGTTTGGCCTGGGTCCCGAGGCTCATATCACCAATTTCATCAAGAAAAAGGGTACCGCGATCGGCCTGCTCAAACCGACCAATACGCTGGCGGCTGGCTCCGGTATAAGCGCCCTTTTCATGGCCAAACAACTCACTTTCAAGGAGGTTGTCATGCAAAGCGGCACAGTTCACCTTGATAAAACTTTTAGAGGCCCGAGGACTGCTGTAATGGATAGCCCCGGCCACCAGCTCTTTTCCGGTTCCGGTCTCACCCGAAATCAGGATACTGGCATT
>DAOWHJ010000159.1 GCA_030641485.1 Pseudomonadota bacterium | reverse complement strand
CGGCGAAACTTATTTCTCCCTTCATGACCGGAACGGAGTGAAATTAGTTTCGATATTAGCAAAGTAGAGAGTAGAGAGCCCGATTTGTCTCATATTGAAGTTAGAAAAAAATGGCGCTTACTGACTCGATTAGGTGCGACTCTGATCTTGGGTTTTTTTTTACTCCTGATCAGCCTGCCGAACCTGATCGACTTGGATAATTATCGACCGCAGCTACTTGATTATCTGCAATCACAGCTTGCCGGTGAGGTTAGTGTCGCTAAGTTAGGGCTGACCTTTCAGCACGGACCGGGCTTGCGGGTTGATGGGGTAAGAGTTTTTGATAAATCCAGGTCGCAGCATATATTTGTGACGACGGCGATTATCAATTTCGATCTTTGGCATCTGTTTAAACGGAGTTTGCATTTGAGTTGCCTGACTCTGGTGCGGCCGGATGTCGTTTTAAATCTTGAGCGAGGAAAATCTCAGATAGCGGCTTTTCTGAACTCCACAAAGAGTGTTAGTGATTCCAAAATCGTAGTTGTTGATCCGGGATTGCAGAATGAAGTCCCGCATGAAAATGGGTGGCTCGCAGCTCTTGGGACATGGCAGTTTGATGCTGAAATCAGTGGTGCTGAAATTGAAATTGTTGATGGGGCCGTTGAATTTACGGATAGTTGCTTTGGCACATCACCAATTACAACCAGCCTTAAGCAGTTAAATGCCTCTTTTTTATGGCATAAGACTAAGAGCCAGACTCTCCTTAAGTTGACAGCCATAGCCCTTGATAAAGATGGGGATGGCACTGTGAAGATTGAGGGGAGCCTCTCTAATCTGAAATTCCCATTGGAACCTGGCAAGATGGTGCTTGATTGTAAAATCAATGCCGCAAATCTTAATGGTTCAAACTACTTTCCCTATTATCAAGAATATGTGCCGATGCGTTTTATCGGAGGTCGGGTTGATATTGATTCAAACTACAAGGGGAGTTTGCTTGGGCTTTTCAGGTCAAAAGGGCAGATTGTTTTGCATCAGGCTGAGCTTGATTATCAGCAGGTTTTTAAACAGAAGCTTAAATTTGATCGTTTTGCAGTAGATTATGATTTTCATTTGGCAGATAGTTACAATACAATAGAGACTCGTGATTGCACGATCAATGCCGATGGTTTGATCGTGCGGGGTTATTGTCTTTTACATGAGGCTCGGCGCGGTATTGATGGGACTATCGAGGCCAAACTGAGCAGCTCAACTTTTAATCCCGCCACAATCCTGCCTCTGCTCCCTTGGGGGATTATTCCTGAGTCAGTGCAAAGCTACACAAAGCATTTGCAAGCTCAGGGGAACCTAGCGGTTGAAAATGCTTACCTTAAAGGTGATTATCGTAAGATTGTGAGAATGGTTGAGCTAGAGCCTCCGGCCGGGATAATCGGGGGGCATTTGATTGGTGAGAATTTATCTTTTACTGCGACTGAGAATTGGCCTGCATTTATGGTTGAGTCTGCCGATTTGACGCTTACAACTAACCTACTTGAAATTAGTAATCTTAACTTATCAATCAGAGATACACTTACATGTGAGTCAGGAGCTTTCTCATTACAGAATATATTTCACCAAGTTCAGATGGCATTTTCCGGCTTTCTTGAAGTTGATTTACAAGGGCTAAATCCATATCTTGAGAGTTTATTTGCGGAGGCTGTGAAATCTTCACCCAAGCGGGCTTTGCCGATTACATTTAAGCAGGGCTCCATTGCTGGTGAGTTAACTTTTCAGGGCCCTTTAGTGCAATGGCATGAGATGGATTGGGGTGGCACCTTTAGTGGTCGAGAAATATCGTTTGTGTTAAGTGCAATCCCATGGGATGTGGAAAATGGTAATGTGGCTTTTTCTCTGACAAGTGATCAAGTGCAGATTGAGTCTGCAACCTTTGATTGTGGGAGTGTGCCCTTAACGTTGTTGGGCACGGTGCCGGGGCCTGGATTTTTTTTACGGGCTGCTGATAGCGTGGCTGCTGGTCTCAATCTTACCGTTAGATGCTCAGAGTTTGCTCCCAAGGATCTTGATAACTTGTTGGCTAATATCTATGATATTAAAGGTTTAGATGCTGGTGGCTCACTACTTGAAGTTAACGTGACGGCTTCCGCTAATGATTTTTCTGATCTTGAGTTAGCCGGAACTCTCGGCCTCGATTGGCGGGGGATTGAGTCTTCTTTTACAGATAAGCCGGTTGGTAGTATGAAATGTGAGGCTGAGTTCAATCTGGATAAAGTTATTATTAAACAACTTGACCTAATTTGTGACCAGTCGGAGTTTAATTTCCAGGGGTGCGTATGTAAGGGGCAAGAAGCTGTAAACTACTTAGTCTCCGGGGAAATTAGCAGCCCATACCTTGAAGTTGAAGATTTTTTATTAAAGAATAAAATAGTTACAGAAAAAGTACCAACTGGAGTTGTCGGGCCTGAGAGTTTCGTGAATGAGTTGGCCGTCGAGGTTGCAGCAGAGTCGCTAATCTTGGATTATGATCTTAAATGTGTGGTGGATAAATTAGTGCTCCCAGCACTTTCAGGAGTAAAAAAATCTACTGCGAAGAGTTCATGGCGTAATTTATACGACTTTAATTTGTCTCTGGCCGGAGATTTGGATGGACCGTTGACAATAAGAGATTGCAGCTGGAAGTGGGGGAGAGAACGGGCTCAGGTTGGTATCACCGGGGAGTTGCAGGGATTTAATAGTCTGCAAGGTGATGTTGAAATTGTTGTTTCAGATCTCGATATTGATAGTCTGATAGGTTTTTCAGGAAAAGTAGTCTCGGGCTCAATTGGAAAAGAATCGGTTGGGCAGTTGTCAGAAGAGCGGGTTCAGGCAGTTTTGCTAGAGGAACTGACAGAAGTTCTTGAAGATGATCAGGTTGCATCATTTATGACCTGGAAGCGGGAGTTGGTACGCAATAATCTTAGTCTTAAAGCTCGAGTCCAGCGCTTGCGCTGGCAACAGATGATCTTGGATGAGATTGAATGTGATTGTCTTTTGAGTGCTGCGGGAATAAATATAGAGAGACTTGTTGGGAAAAGTTTTGATGGAGATTTTAATGTCTACGCCGGCTGGCGTTTCGTCGATGACTCTTTTATGTTGGAGTCTAGACTTGAGGATATTGAATTAGGGACTTTGAGCGATTATCTGAAAAGTCCCGACCGGGGTTTTCCGATGTCGGGGGGGGATGGATCTCTAACCCTTGATCTCTATTGGCATGGGGCCTCAGCCAAGGACTGGAAAGAGAGTCTTGATGGAGAACTTGATTTTAATTTTCACAATGGTCGGTTGAAAAGATTTACCCTGATTGCTAATATCTGCTCTTTACTTAATCTGTCACAGTTTGCAGCCTTACATCTGCCGGAATTCAGTGTCAATAAAGGGGTTCCTTATCGGGAACTCACTTATAAGGGGTTGGTGGTCGGGGGGCTGCTTGAGATTGATGAATTTGATATGCAGGGTCCGGCATTTAACCTTTATGGTAGTGGTACAATCGATCTTCTTAAGGACGAGGTCAATCTTGAAGTCGGGGTTCAGCCCTTGCAAGCAGTTGATAAACTGCTTGCCTCGATTCCTGTGGTCGGCTATATCATAACTGGTGACAATAAAACTTTTGTCGTTATCCCGATGACAGTCCGTGGACCATTTGATGATCTTAAGATTGAGACCCAAACGGTTATCGGAGTGGGAAAAAATATAAGTGGGATGGTGCAGAGATTTTTTAAGACCCCGGTCAGGCTTTTGCAAATGCCAGGAAAACTTTTTGATAAAATGGGGGCTGATAAGAAGAGTGATAGTGGCCTAGAAAAGGCTGGTTCGGTGAGGTAGGTCAAGTGTTTAGATTTATATTATGGATAGGGTTAGGTTATCTTTTTTTTCGTCTGTTTCGGGGACGGCCAGCGACCCCTGATGTTGGTGCACACAGTCGCAATGGTGTCAGTGGCACCCATGCCGCGAAAGGAAAAAAAATGGTGAAGTGCCTAAGATGTGGTCTCTATGTCTCTGAGAATGAAGCTTTGCCTGGGGGATGGCGTAATTCCGACCAGTTTTTTTGTAGCCAAAAATGTCAACAGGAGAAGTCTTCTAGGTAAGTAGCAGAGTAAGTATTTGATACCCGTGCGAAGCACTCCAGAGGGACTTTTTCTCTAGTGACCATGGCACAAGTGATGCGAAATCCAATAATTTACTCTATTCAGGTTATGTCTTCAAATTGTCTGGGGGCATTGCTCCAAGCAGGGCTGAAAGCGAGCCGGGCGGAGCCTGCGCCTGAGCACCATGAAGGGTATAAACTTCGAGAAGAAGTGCCCCTTGGGGTATCCGTCTTAAGACGGCGAAGCAACGTTCGCCGTCATTTGTTATGGTTTTATGGTGGATATTTTTATCAGTTAGTAACCAGCTCTTTTTTCAGGTTTTCATAGATTGTTTTGACATTTTCAACAAGTTTCTGGTTTACTTCAAAGGGGGCCTGGTCGTGGCGGTCAGCGGTGACAATCTCTTGGTCGTAATCAAGAAAACCTAAAATTTTGATACCATCCAGGTTGTCATTTATAAACTCAATATCACTTGCTTCACTGATTTTGTTGCCAACGACATAGACCTGGTTGATGCCCAGATCGGTAGCCAGTTTTTTGATCTGGCGGGCGGTTTTTAAACTCCGGGACCCCGGTTCAACGACAACGATAAAAGCGTCAATTCCTTTGGTTGACCCACGTCCCAGATGTTCAAGGCCGGCCTCCATATCCAGAATGATGCTCTCATCTCGTTGCAACAGGATGTGGCGCAGAAGGAACTTTAGGATTACACCCTCTGGGCAGTAGCAGCCGCCACCACCTTCCGGGATTGTGCCCAACACTAGAAGTTTTAAATTTTCGCGGGTCAAGCTGAAACGTTCGGGGATATCATCAACTTTAGGATTGAGTTTGAAGGTTCCACCGTAGGAGCCTTTTTGTGAGCCCGTACGTTCCTGTATGAGATCAGTCATCTCCGCAATTGGAGTGACTTTTTCAACCTCATCAAGATGGAAACCTAAGGCTGAGCCTAAATTGGCATCAGGGTCAGCATCGATCGCTAGGACTTTATGTTCAGTGGCGGCTATGACTCGGGCTAGGGTTCCGGCCAGAGTGGTTTTGCCCACTCCGCCTTTGCCCGAAATTGCAATTTTCATAGTTGAAGTTCCTTTATTGTTTGGTTATGTGGTAGTTTTATTTTTGTTGAAATAAATCTTACGTAAATATTCGGCTTTGTTGTGATTGGCGCTTAAGTTGCAAAAAAAATAGGCGAACTTTGCTTCGCCCTGCTTCGCACGGGGACAGAGCTAAAGATTGCGCCCTGAACGTAGTGAAGAAGTGCCCTTGGGGTATCCATCATTCTTCGGCAGTTTGAAACTAAAACTGAATATTTACAATCATACTCACACAATCTATGGACTAAAGTGAAAAAAATCAAGTTTAAAGTCACATGATTATATCTCAGCCAGTGAAAACATGGATATGGTAAATAAAAAAGATAAAAATCCTGACCATCAGGGTCATAGAGAGCGCTTGAAAAAGCGTTTTGCCGATCAGGGCCTGGATGGCCTGCATGATTATGAGGTTCTTGAATTACTTTTGAGTTATGCAATCCCAAGGCGTGATGTTAAACCGGTGGCGAAGGAGTTGTTGCGCAATTTTGAGACCCTGAAAAAAGTTATCGATGCTCCTTTAGAGAGATTGCGTGAAGTCTCCGGGGTCGGGTTACATAGCGCCCTTTTACTTAAACTGTGTCGTGAAATTCTGGTTCTTTACCTAGAAGCCCCTGAACTTAAGCGGCAGTCGGTAACTTCCCCAGAGCAGATTGCAAGCCTCTGTCGAGCTCGTCTCGAGGGTCTGCCTGAAGAGCAGTTTTTAGTTCTTTTTTTAGATAATCGTCATCGCCTGATTAAGAGTGAGGTAATTCATCGAGGCACTGTGGATATGAGTGTCGTCTATCCGCGTGAGGTTTTAAGTAGAGCTCTCAAATATCGGGCAGCAGCTATATTGGTTGCCCATAACCATCCCGGCGGCAGCCTGACGCCATCGCTTGACGATCTGAGGATAACCCAGGAGTTGAAAAATGCCGCCTTAACTTTAGGTGTACGCCTTTTAGACCATTTGATTATTGCTGAATCACAGGTTGTCAGCCTGAAAGAGTTAGGTGAGTTGTAAATCTTATGTCTATTATTAATCGTTATCTGCTCCGAGAGATTGTCCTGCCGTTTGGCTATGCCTTGTTGGTTTTGGTCTTTATTTTTTTGTTGGGTCAGTTTTTTAAGATTGCCAACATGGTGGTTTCCGAAGGGGTTCAACTTTGGGATGTTGTGCGTTTGGTTGCATCCATGATTCCGCAAATTCTGACTATGGCTCTGCCGATATCGTTTCTCTTTGCCGTATTGGCAGGTCTTGGGCGTTTAGTTGGCGATGGCGAAATTGTTGCCTTAAATGCCGCTGGGGTTTCGCCATACAACCTGCTTAAGCCGGTATTGCAGCTTGGTACTATTGTGACCATAATTACTATTTTCGTGAGTGCCTGGCTGGCTCCATTAGGGATGCGTCAGGTGCGCCAGGTGACCTTTGAAATTTTGCAGGAGAAGGTGACCTTGGCTTTGCGTTCACAGTCGCTTAACCTCTCCTTTCCCGGAATGGCGATCTATATGGGTGAAATTGACCGTGAAAGTGGTCGGGTAAAGGAGGTGTTTATTGAGGATGATCGCCGCGGTAACAATCCTCAGACGGTTACCGCCATCGAGGGTCTGTTGGTTGGTGACCGCACCACTTCAAGCTTGTTGCTGGAGCTTAAAGATGGCACGATTCATGAGTATGATGCGCTGGCAGAGAGTTATCGGGTGACCGATTTTTCTCAATATAGAATTAATTTTGATATTTCGACTTTGCTGGGTGAAAAGGGTCATGTAAAGCTTAAGAATAAGGCCATGTCAAATTCTGATTTGTTACAAAAAATTGCGCAACGTAAGCGGGACGGTGGTGATCCCCTGCGGGCTCAGGCGACCCTCTATGAGCGTTTTACAAAACCTTTTTCCTGTTTGGTTTTTGCCCTGTTAGGTTTAGCGTTGGCCTTGGTGCCAGTACGTAGCGGCGCTCGTTCCCGAGGGTTTGTTTTTGGGCTTGTTGTGATCTTGGGTTATTATCTTACGGCTTTAGTCGCAGAGTATTTGGCTGAATGGCAACCTGGTTTAGGGCTCCTCTTTTTCTGTTTACCGAATATTCTATTTTTGAGTCTTGGAGCCTTTTTGCTAAGCCTGAAGCAGCGTGAGGTTGTCGTTACATTCGCCATTGGCAATTGGTTTAAAAACTTGTCCCGGTTGACTCGTTAGTATCTATGTGACGTTTGACAGTTACTCTCCGGTTATGGAGAGAGAAGCGGCGTGCGATGCTTTTACTGCAGCTTTATAGTGAAAACTTGAGTATTTAGGTTTAAAGATCGAGACAAAAGGTGATACTGTTACCCTCTTGGCTGACGATTTCGAAGCCGAACGCCCGACAGAAGTTGATCATTTTCAAGTTTTCTGCCAGAACAATTCCGGTGAGTTGCTTAATGTTACGGTCACGGGCAATTTCCAGCAGGCGTTTCATCAGGATGGCACCGGCACTGGTCCCTTGAAACTCATCCGCAACAACGATGGCAAATTCATACTGGTCACGCCGGGCCTGGTAGGTGAACCGGTTAACGCCAATGGAGCGTTCTTTGTGGTTGTCATTTATCAGGGCAATAATTGCCATCTCCCGGTCGTAGTCGATCTGGGTGAACCGAGCTGCCTGCTCGTGGGTTAAGTTTCGACGAAAGCTGAAGAAACGGAAATAATTGGTCTGGCGTGAGAGCGACTTAAAGAGTTCATGGTGCAAATCTTCGTCTTCGGGACGAATTGGTCGAACTAGAATTTCACGACCATCTTTTAAGCGGTCGTGAAATTCATACTCATCTGGATAGGGGGCAATGACCAAATGTCCGGGCGGAGAGATACTGCTTTTTCTGATTTGGATGGGTCCCGCCTTAAGGTCAAACTTTTCGTCTTTACCTTCATGTAAAAAGAGTTTCATGCCCTCTATATCCGAGCTATCAGTGATGATTGTTGCCAGGCGCAACAGGGTTATTGCTAAGTTTTCATTTAATTTAAGGCTACGTTGTTTAAGGGCTCTGGCGACAGGTGAGCGTGAGATCATAACCTGGGCCAAAAATTGGTTTAGAGGGGGGAGCATGATTGAAAGAGTCGGCTCGATTTCGGCAGCCACTCCATCTAAACCTAAAAAGATGTATGGGCCAAATTCGATGTCGGTAGCGGTTCCGATCTTAAGTGAGAGTTTTTTGTCTGCAGACTGAATATTACCGGTTATCGGGTTGAGCCCGTAAGCCTGAAGTAGTTTTAAGGTGGCTTCAGGTGGTAGTTGTGTGGTCTCCGCTTTAAAGTAGGGGTTGAGAAAGTTTTTTGCGTTGAAATGTTTGATTTTGTAATCTTGATGGAAGCGTGGGGTTAGGGCGGTCAGTTGGTTTAGTTTATGGCGGTAGCGTCTGCTGTAGAGGTAGGCATTTAATGCGGCGGGGACGCTGAAGTAGACGTATACTCCCTTGTGGGCCAAGGGTATGGCAATTCGGCGGTCCTTGGGTTTGGCATTAATCCAGGTGTAGGTTACAGCACAGTAGCTGGATTCTAAATCTTTTTGGACCATGGTGATGAGTTTGTGTGGATTCATGGTTTGATGGGCTGCTGCAAGGATGATAAGGGCATCAAACTCATGACTCATTAAGCAGGCTTTGATGACAGTTGAGAAGGTTTCGGTGTCACTTGTGCCCCCGACATCAATTGGGTTTTGAATCAGTTTGTGTGGTATGATCTGGCGCAGATCAGCGATTAATTTCTTAGATAACGGGGTAGGTTCGATCTGGTTGAAAAGCAGGTTGTCGACAGTAAATATAGCGAGGCCACCGGAGTTGGTGATTATTCCAAGTCGGTCACCGGTCGGGATGTTTCGACGTGAAAGTGAGCGTCCAGCTAAAAGCAGCTCCTTGAAATTGTTGACGGAGATAATTCCGGCCCGCCTGAAGGCGCTGTCGTATACTGGCCCGGCTCCTATACTCGCGAAAACCCGGCGTTGCATGACCTCATGGATTCTGGGGTGTCGACCACTTTTGATGGCGATTATCGGTTTTATCCGTGAGACTGAACGGCAGGCGCTGATGAATTTTTTTACATTACGAATGTTTTCGAGGTAGAGTAAAATTGCTTCAACCTCTGGGTCGTTGCCAACAAAATCTATGAGGTCTCCAAAGTCAATATCAACCAGTGAGCCGATACTGGCTATGTGACTAAAGCCAATATCAAGTTCTTTGGCCTGATCTAAAATTGTGCCAAAAATTGCTCCACTTTGAGAGAAGAAGGCGATCTTGCCAGCTCTTGGCAGTTGCGGGTGGGTGGAGAGGTTAAGTTGAATTGGCGGCCGCAAGATGCCGCTGGAGTTGACGCCGATGATGCGGGTATTTTCCTGTTGTGCAGCGACTCTGATTTGATCAAGAATCTGGCGGTCATGGCTTGATGTGATATTTTTATTGATTGCAATAGTGGCAGTTTTTTGCAGAATTGGTTTCGTGAAAAATGTGGTTAGTTCGTCTAGGGGGCAGGTCAGAAAAAGTAGGTCAATATCTTCACGGATCGCAGTTAATGACTCCTTGTGAATGAAACCATTATGTGAGTCGTCAGGTTTTATTCCGACCACATATACGGTTCGCGGCAAGGCCGTATTGTGGAGGTTTGTGAGCAGGTCATTTAACTTGATGTCAGCTGCCGTCCTTGCGCCAGCGGTGCTCCCTGCAATCGCAATAACATGGGGATTAAACAGTTTTTCTAACTGACTAACACTCATCCTAAACCCTTATTTTTACTTTAATCCATATTTGTCAAGGCGGTAGCGCAAAGAGCGAAAACTCAAGCCTAAGAGTTTGGCCGCTTTGGTCTTGTTACCGAGACACTTTTTTAAGGCTTGCTCGATGAGGTCGGTTTCCAGTTGGGCTACAACATCTTCGAGGTCGAGTCCACCTTCAGGCAGGGTGGAGGTGGTCGTGGTATTTTCTGCCTCCTTACGTAAAATTGGTGGCAGGGTTGCGGCCGAGATAACTTTTTCATCAGTTTCAAGAACGATACCACGCTCAACAATGTTTTCGAGCTCACGGATGTTGCCGGGGTAGTCGTAGTCCATCAAAGCCTTGGTCGCCTCCGGGCTGAAACCGACGAGGTCACGTTTATATTCCTTGGTATATTTATGGAGAAAATGCTTGAGCAATAGGGGGATATCTTCCGGTCGCTGGCGCAATGGGGGCAGGTCAATGTGGATGACATTGAGTCGGTAGAATAGGTCCTGGCGGAATTCTCCACTCTCAACCGCAGCTTTAAGGTCGCGGTTGGTTGCCGCAATAAATTGCAAATCAATACTGATCTCTTTCGTGCTGCCAACCTTTTGAAAGCATTTTTCCTGAATTACCCGCAAAACTTTAACCTGTAGAGCGGGCGGTATCTCGCCAATTTCATCTAGGAACAGGGTGCCGCCGTCAGCGACACTAAGATAGCCTTCAGTATTGTTGACGGCACCGGTAAAGGCTCCTTTGGTGTGCCCAAAGAGTTCACTTTCGATGAGGTGCTCCGGGATAGCCGCACAGTTGACTGCGACAAAAGGGCGTTCTCGGCTTGGGCCAGAGAAGTGAATCGCCCGGGCGACTACTTCTTTGCCGGTACCGGATTCACCGCAGATTAGGACGTTAGTGTTGGTCGGCGCAACCTGTTTTATGATCTCGTAGATTGCCATCATCGGTGGGCTTTTTCCGATCAGATTGTCAAATCCAAAGCGTTTTTCAAGTTCCTGCCGGAGTCGCACATTCTCACGTTGCAGTTGTGAGTTCTTAAGGGCTTTTTCAATTGTTAAAAGAATTTCGTCAACTTTGAATGGCTTGTTGATATAATCAAAAGCCCCATTTTTCATCGCTTCAATTACTGAGGTGGTTGAAGCAAATGCAGTGATCATGATGGTTTCTGTAGTCGGGCTTTTTTTCTTGACCGTGCGCAACATTTCAAGGCCGCTCATCGTCGGCATTTTAAGGTCGCTGATAACAAGGTCGTAACTGTTTGTTTCAAGGCTGCTCACTGCGGCAAAGGCATCAGTAAAGCAGCTTACCCGATAATCGTTACGGAGCAGGATGATTTCTAAAAACTCACACATACTCTGTTCATCATCGACGACCATGATGTGGAGTTTGTCATTGTCAGGAGGCGCAATTGTCATGTTTTCAGTTCCATTGTTTGATGGGTTAGTGCCTACTCTTTTTTGGGGTTTCCTAGGAAGCAGACCCGGGCACAGGTTCCGGGCTGGTTATCTTGTCTTTTCTCTAGATGGATGTGGCCATTGTTGACTTGGGTTAGCTGGAATGTGATGTAGAGACCAAGCCCGGTTCCCGAGGCTTTGGTTGTGAAAAATGGCTCGAAAATTTCTTCAGCGATCTTTTCGTCAATTCCGGGGCCGTCATCACAGAGGGTAATGGTGATTTCTTCTCGTTCTTCATTGCGAGGTTTGTCACTCTCTAGGGCTGATTGACTGTCAACGAAGCTTGCAATTTTAATTTCACCCTGGTTATTCATTGCCTCCAGAGAATTCTGCACAAGGTTCCAGAAGATCTGTTCGACTTGTTCTGGATTGGCTTTGATTATGAAACTGTCGCCATGGTACTCTTCTGAAAACTTGGTGTTCGGGCATTGCGAGCGGAAGAGAAAGACCATATCTTTGAGTAGAGAGATGAGATCCGTGTCGGTTTGCTCTTTGTCATCCAGGCGGGAGAACCCTAAAAAATCACTGATAAGATGATCCAGCCTGGTGCTCTCTTTTAAAACAATTTGGAGTAGGCGTTGGTGGGTTTCATCCTCAAGCAAGAGGTCTTTGGCTAAAAGCTCGATTGAACCGCTGATCGAGGCCAGGGGGTTTCTGATTTCATGGGCGATGCCGGCTGAAAGGCGACCGATGGCTGCCATTTTGCGGGCATCCTGTAGCCTTGACTCAATTTTTTTTAACTCAGTCAGGTCTTGAAATATGAGAATCCAGCCAATGTTATGGGCCCGGCTTTTCATCAGGGGGGCAAAGGAAAAGCCTAAAATAAGTTGTTCGTTGTCTGGGGTTTTATAGCTGATCTCCTGGCGCTGACGGCCTTGTTTGATTTTTGCCGGTTGAAGGTTAGGGATGATCTCCTGCAAGTCAGAGTTAAAGACCAGATCTTTACTTAAACCTAAAATAGCAGAACCCGCCAGGTTGATTGAGTTGATTGTAAGTTTGTGGTTGGTAGTTATCAAGCCGCTATCAATGGAAGCGATGATGTGCTTGTTTAAGTCTTTGGATTGCTTTAAGTCACGGGTCGTTTTCACGAGGCGCTTGCGGGTGTCGAGTCGTTCTTTGGCAATAAAGCGCAGAATAAAGGCGGTTAAGTAAAATGGCGTCAAATTGAAAAAAAGTTCAGAGACGATCCTGCGATTGCTGCTGACAAGTTGAGGCAAAGGTAAGAAATTTTGTAGAGGATTGAAGATGTGGGTGAATATTATTAAAAGGTAGAGGAATGTGCAGTAGAAAAGCAGGGTAATTGTGTGCTGGCGCTTAAGGTAGAGGGTTCCGCCTAAAATGATGAAGTAAAAAAGTGGGAAAAAGAGGCTGTAGAAGCCTCCGGTCAGGTAGAGAAGGCCAGCGATCAAAGTGGCATCAACCAATAACTGTTGTTGGATAAATCTTTCAACTTTGACTACTTTGGGCAGGCTGATAATATAAAAAATATTAAGCAGGTAGGTTAAAATTATAAAGCTATAAAGTGGGACTGGGACCGAGGTCGGCTGCTCATGGGGCCAGATGAACTCAAGAAGAATTAGTGCCCCGAGCAGAAGTGTGACCAAGAACAGGCGAAACGCCAGAAGGTTTTTTAGTGGTCTGTGGTGGCTGCTTGAGTTCATCTGTTTTTAATGTACAACTTCACCCATTTTGAAAATTGGCAGGTACATGCCGACGATCATAGTTCCTAAAATGCCACCTAGAAAAACCATCAGCAGAGGTTCGATTAAGGAGGTGATGGCGCTGACCGCAGTGTCAACTTCATCATCGTAGAAATCCGCAATTTTGTTGAGCATCTGGTCAAGAGCACCGGTGGTTTCGCCGACTGATATCATCTGGACTACCATCGCTGGGAAAATACCACTCTCCATTAAAGGTTCAGCAATAGTTTTACCCTGGCTAATACTCTCCCTAGTGGCAAGAATGGCTTTTTCGATGACAACATTGCCAGCTGTTCGGGCAACAATATCCAGTGAGGTCAGGATCGGAACCCCACTGGATATCATGGTTCCTAAGGTTCGTGTAAATTTGGCCACTGCAACCTTACGCAGAAGCATGCCAAAAACTGGCATTTTCAGAAACATATTATCAAAAAAGTAGTGGACTTTAGCGCTTTTTTTATAGGCTTTTTTGAGTGAAAAACTGGTGAGGAAAAAAAATG
Organism: Pseudomonadota bacterium; assembly: GCA_030641485.1. Taxonomy (GTDB): domain Bacteria; phylum Desulfobacterota; class Anaeroferrophillalia; order Anaeroferrophillales; family Tharpellaceae; genus Tharpella. The sequence goes on along the minus strand of DAOWHJ010000159.1, from coordinate 35,868 downwards.
CGAGGATAAAGATGATGTTGCCGCGCAGAAAGGCACTGATATTGACAATGATCTGGGTTAAAAGTGGTAGTTCGGCGCCAAAACCTTCAAACATTTTTTGGAACGAAGGAATAACGAAGATCATCATGATTGCGATAACTATGACTGCGACACTGAGTACTGAGGCGGGGTAGACCAAAGCCCCCTTGACCTGTTTTTTTAATTTCATGTTCTTTTCCATGAAAAAGGCGAGGCGTCCCAAGATGACGTCCAAAGCGCCGCCAGTCTCACCGGCTTCAACCATGTTTGAGTAGAGTGTGTCAAAGGCGTCGGGGTGCTTCCTTAAGGCATCAGCTAAGGTTTCGCCGGTTTCGACATTCTCCTTAACCGCAGTTAAAACCCTTTTGAACTCCTTATTTTCCTGTTGGCTCGACTGGATTTCCAGGCATTGAATAATCGGCAGGCCTGCATTTATCATGGTCGAGAATTGACGGGTAAAGATGACGACGTCCTTCTCTGGGACTTTGGCTTTTAAAAAAGGGAGATTGATCTCGATATCTTTGGGTTTTTTTTTGACCTTTAGGTCAGTAATTCCCCTTTTGCGCAAACTCATGGTGACCACGCTTTCTGAGAGTGCATCAGTTTCCCCTTTGATTTTTTTTCCTTGTCGATCTTTTCCTTGCCACTTGAAAGTATCCATAGCGTTTCCTTAGTTTTCTGGGAGGTTGTCTGGGAATAGAAATTTTCTCAGATCGAGGCTTTTTTCAATAAAGCGTATCCAAGGCACTTCTTACGGGCGCAACATACACTGAGGTATTAAGTTTTTCACAGGTTGTTCCGAAGGAACGTTCTGATGAAAAACTTATGCAAAGCTTCGAGCTTTATTTGAAAAAATAACGAAGAGCTGGGTAAAAAGAGCATTTCCGGACAGCCTCCTAGATTGCTTGTCCGAGCATCTGTTTTAACTCCATTAGATCATTGCTTTTGGCAAGGGCATCGTCGAGAGAGATCTTTCCACCCTGGTAAAGAGCTGCCAAAGATTGGTTCATGGTCTGCATTGAAAAACGGCTCTGGCCGACCTGCATCTGAGAATAGATTTGATGGACCTTGTCTTCACGGATCAGGTTGCGGATGGCAGCGTTGGGTACCATTAACTCTAAAGCAAGAACCCGGCCACGGCCACTGCGGTGAGGCAGGAGCTGTTGTGATATGACTGCCTGGAGAACAAAAGATAGTTGCGAGCGGATCTGGGGCTGCTGATGTGAGGGGAAAATGTCGATGATCCGGTTTATGGTCTGCGCGCAAGAGTTGGTGTGCAGGGTTGCCAGGGTCAAGTGGCCGGTTTCAGCAACGGTCAGACTTGATGCGACGGTCTCGAGGTCGCGCAGCTCACCGACCAGGACCACGTCAGGGTCCTGACGCAGGATGTAACGTAAGGCCTTGCTGAAATCCTCGGTGTCGGCTTTGACTTCGCGTTGATTGACAATGCAATTTTTATGCGTGTGGATAAACTCTATCGGATCTTCGATGGTAATGATATGTTCGTGACGTTCATCGTTGATTTGGTCAATCATCGATGCCAGGGTTGTGCTCTTGCCGCTTCCTGTGGGCCCGGTTACGAGAATTAGGCCGCTGGGCTTACGCATTAGTTCCTGGACCACCGGAGGCAGACCCAATTCCTTAAAGGGTTTAACTTCGTAAGGGATGGCGCGAAATGCCCCGGCAACGGTGCCGCGTTGAATGAAAATGTTGGCCCTGAAGCGGCTGACTCCTTTGAGTCCAAAAGAGAGGTCCAGTTCATTATCTTTCTCAAAGCGGTGTTTTTGACTGTCGGTTAGGACGCTGTAGCACATCTGTTTAGTTTCGTTTGCATTTAGAGGGGGAAGGTCGAGAGGGTTGAGAGTTCCGTCAATTCGGATTTGGGGCGGACTGGCAACGGTCAGGTGGAGGTCGGAGGCGCCGTTGTCAATCATAATTTTTAGAAGCTCATGCAAACTTGCCATAATCGATGCTCCGTGGGTTTATTGTTAATTATGGTTATGGTGCTTTAGAGTTATGAATTATAGGTTGTTATGTTGTTTAAAAAATAAGATAATAATTTGATAAAGTCACCTATCCAGTTGTGCTGGGTTAATCTCTCGCGGTTACTCTTAAAACCTCCTGAAAGCTGGTGGTTCCTTCGATGAGTTTGCTGAGACCGCTTTGGCGTAGGCTCTTCATGCCGTTTTCAATAGCAACTTTTTTTAACTCCATGGTGTTGGCGTCGTTTAAAATCGCAGTTTTAACCACTTCAGTGAAAGTCATGACTTCATATAGAGCTATCCGGCCCTTGTAGCCGGTCCGGTTGCACTCCTCACAGCCTTCACCCTTGAGGCAAACAGCGTTTTCAGCAATTTCTGGCTTCATGCCGCTCTGGATTAAGGCGTTGACCGGAATATCCTCTTTTGCGCAACATTTCTGGCAGACTTTACGTGCCAGTCGTTGGGCAATTATGATGTTGACTGATGAGACAATCAGAAAGGGCTCAACCCCCATATTTACCAGTCGGGTGACACTGCTTGGGGCATCGTTGGTATGCAGGGTGGAAAGCACTAAATGTCCGGTTAGGGAGGCTTTGATGCTGATTTCAGCAGTTTCGAGGTCACGCATCTCACCGACCAGGATAATGTCCGGATCTTGGCGCATGAAAGAGCGTAAGGCCGCCGCAAAGGTTAGGCCGATGCCCTCTCTAATCTGGACTTGGTTAACGCCGGGCAGGTTGAATTCAACCGGGTCCTCAGCCGTCATGATGTTGTCGGAGACTTTGTTAAGTTCACTTAAGGCCGAATAGAGGGTTGTGGTCTTTCCGCTTCCGGTGGGACCCGTCACCAGAATCAGGCCGTAGGGTTGACGGATTGCATCATCAACCAATTCTAGTGCTTTTGGTTCAAGGCCGAGTTTGGTCATGTCGAGTTGGAGGTTTGATTGATCAAGTAGGCGCATGACAATTTTTTCGCCGTACAGGGTTGGCAGGACCGAGACCCGCATGTCCATCGACTTACCTTTGCCAAGTTTCATCTTGATGCGACCATCTTGAGGCAGGCGGCGTTCGGCGATGTTGAGCTCCGACATGATCTTTATGCGTGAGATGATCGCATTTTTGAGCTTTGACGGGGGTTTCATGATTTCATACAAAACCCCGTCAATCCGGTAACGCACTCGAAAGAACTTTTCATAAGGTTCAACGTGGATATCGCTGGCCCCGCGCCGAATTGAGTCAACCATAATCTTATTGACTAAGCGAATTACCGGCGCATCTTCGGTCTCTTTCTGGAGGGCAGAGGCGTTCGTGTCCTCCTCCTCATCTTGGATCACCTCAAATTCCGAGTCATCAAATTCAGAGATTATGTCATCGAGCATTGATGAAGAGTCGTAGAATTTGTCGATAGCTTCTTTGATGGAGGCTTCTGAAGCAACTGTGGTTTCAATGTTGTAGCCGGTAATGAATTTAATGTCATCAATGGCAGAGAGGTCGGTAGGGTCGCAGGTTGCAATGATCAGGGTTGAACCGATTCGGTTGATCGGGAGGATGTGGTGCTTGTTGGCCAGATCGCTGGAGATTAGTTCGACAACGTCAGTGGGGATGGCAAACTCATGCAGGTCTACAGCCGGGACCCCGAACTGGACGCTCAAAAAATTCGTCAAATTCTCATTGCTGAGGTAGCCCAAGCGAACCAGGGTCGATCCTAAACGTCCCGGTGTGGTTTTCTGCTCGGCTAATGCATGGGCCAACTGATCACTGGTGATCAGTTTAGCGTTGAACAGGAGTTCGCCGATTCGTTTATTGGATTCGGGTGAAGCCATAGGTTGTCCCGGTTTTTTTGTGATTGGCGCATAAGTTACAAAGGCAATTCTCGTTCATTGCTTCGCCTAGACTTACTTTTAATTATGTTTAATGAGTATACACACCTTTAGCTATTCAATCAACTATAAAGCTGTTCGGTTCTTTTTTTCTAGGCAGTGGGTCAGAATTCCGGATTTTTAGCCGCACTTTTACAGTTAACTGGCAAATCTAAACCCATTGTTTTATTTAGTTTTTTAGATTGTAAAAAAATTCACCTTGTTTGGACTTGAGTTGCTTAATCGGGGTCGGTGTTAGTGTCTCATTAGAACTGTTTTAATACACTTAGATTGTCTTGGTGAGGTATGAATATTTGTGTAATATATTGTAATCACAGTTATTATTTTATATGTACAGTGTTTTATCTTTCAGGTGTGCCATGGAACTGCAGCTTTTGTTCTGGCAAGATTAAAATGATGTTTTTTTTCTTGACATTATTGTTACGATGTTTTAGAAATCATTATGCCGACTGTTGTGGTCGGTTGGTTTTGACAGCTTTGTGTATGAAAATATATAGTCACAACAAGGCCCGGATTTGTCTTGTTATCATTAAATAAGGAGGTGGTGAGAGGGGGTGAGCGGGTAAACTCTGGCTTTGTGTTCAATTTGGTGTTCAGAGCTTAGCGGTATGGCAGTCTCGTTTTTCGACATTTTATATTCTTTATTTTTATGCGACTGCAGTGTTAAGCTCGGAGTAGTAAGTCATTTAATTTTAGCGGGAGGGGCAGATAATGAGTGAAGATCGTTACCATATTAACATTTTTAAGCCTAACGGTGACTTCCAGAAGACCGAGGTTGGTTACATCTGGATGATTTTGGCAATTTGGGCAACAGCTACGTATGGTTTTCAAATTCTCTTAAAGATTGTTCAACGCAATCCTCAGGGTGAAAGTTTCTTGACTGATATGAATTTTCTTGGTTTCCCCTTTCATTACTGGTTCACCGGACAATTCTTAATTATTCTCTTTATAGGGCTCTGCATCTGGTTCAATGTCATGATTGATAATCTTGAAGATCGCATGGGCAAGGGTGACATCTAGGAAGTATTTGTTAGAAAATATCTCGATTTATCTGGTCGCTCGCTGAGCTGAGTAGATAAAGTCTGAGTTTGAGGGATTTAAGGAGTTTTTCAATGGAAGCTAGTTTTAAGTTAGGACCGGCGATTATTCTGGTCATAGTTCTTGTTGCGTTTATTGGTATCGGTGTGGGCCATAAGGCTAAGGATCAGGATGATTACTGGGCGGCTGGTCGCGGAATCGGTCGGATCGGGGCGGGAGCCGCGATCGCTAGTAACTGGATGAGTGCTGCAAGTTTCTTGGGTATGGCTGGGTTGCTCTATTTGAAGGGTTATTTTGCTCTGGCATACGTTATCGGTTGGACCGGCGGTTACGTTATGTTGCTGGTGCTTATGGCTGGTCAGATTCGTCGTTTTGGTAAATATACCGCGGCTGATTTTATTGGTGATCGGTTTGAGTCGCAGGGAGCCCGTCTGCTTGCTGCCTTTACCGCAATTATTATCTCTTTAACCTATGCGATTGGTCAGTACAAAGGGATCGCAATGATGTTCTCCTGGGTCTTCGGTATGCCTTATGCAACCTCGGTAATTGTTGGTACTGGAGTTGTGTTGGCTTACATTATTATTGCTGGTATGCTGGGTGCGACCAAAAATATGCAGTTTCAGTACTGTATCATCATTACCGCATTCATCTTCCCGCTAATTTTTATCGCAAAGAAACTGGGTTATTTCTATCTTATTCCTGAAATTGGTTATGGCTCGGCAGTTTGGGATTTAGGTCACAAATATGCTTCTGATCCTAACAACCTTAAATATGTACAGCCTTGGGGCGTAGCCAGTACTTACAAATGGATCGCTCTCTGTTTTACTCTGATGGTTGGTACCGCTGGTTTGCCTCACGTTCTTTCACGTTTCTATGTTGTTCCTAATACTCGTGACGCGCGTTGGTCGGTAGTCTGGGGCCTCTTTTTCATCGGTCTGCTCTACTGGAGTTCTCCGGCTTATGCAGCTTTCGCACGGGTGCAGAATGCTATCGCTGGCGTCCAGCCGGTTAAAGCTCTTGCTGATGTTATTGTTATTTCGGCGGCTGAAAATGCTGGTTTGCCGCAGTGGTTTTGTGGTTATCTGGCGGCTGGTGCTATCAGTGCGGCCTTCTCCACGGTTTCCGGTCTCTTGCTTGCAGCCGGTGGTGCGGTTTCACATGATATTTACTACCGTGTAATCAACCCTAATGCCAGTGAACAGTCACGGATGATGGTTTCCAAAATTGCGGTTTTCGCACTTGGTTTGGTTGTTGTTGTTTTTGCCCTTAAACCTTTTGCCTTGATCGCTCAGATTGTGGCAATGGCATTCGCAATTGCCGGGAATACCATTTTCCCAACCTTTCTGCTTGGGGTTTGGTGGAGTCGTTCCAATAAATACGGTTGTATCTCTGGAATGTTGGTTGGTCTTAGCCTTACAGCCTTCTTCTTCTTCTGGGGCAAAGGTAACGATCACTGGTTGGCACAGTTGATTCCTTTTACCTCATCTTCACTTATTCTGATGCCGATCGCGTTGTGTACTAACATTGTTGTTTCACTTATGACGCCACCGCCGTCCAAAGAAATTCGCAAGTTCCTTTGCGAGCAGGTGCATGGTATCAAGTTTGACTAAAATCATTTTCTTGTAGAAAAGAGTGGTTTGTAAAAAAAAGAGGGGGCACAATTTGTGCCCCCTCTTTTTTTGTAGATTTTTTAGCAATGATTGTTTATGTTGTGAAAGGTAAGTTAGGTGTTTGTCAGTTTTGTTGCAGTTTATCCGGAGTCCCGTATGCCAACCGATTACAAATCAGCGGATTTCAGTCAACTTTATCGTCAGTATAAGCATGGTGCTGGGGTCGATGATCTGGTGCGTTTAAATTATGTTGTAGGTGTCGGGGAGGATTTGAAATTCTTTCCCAACCTTGATGCGCATATTGACTCTCTCAGTTTGGGCTGCACAATTTTAAGTGAGCGTCTCCGTTATCTTGAAGTTCGGCGGGCAGAAGTTGATAAGCTGATTAAGCGGATTGGCTTGACCGGTGATTTAGATGAGCTGGTTGAAGTGCATCGGCGTTTGAATGTGGTTGCGATCGAGCTCTACCTGAAAGGTGTCGGGGTTATGGAAATCCACTCTCTTATAACCGGTTTCAGGCACCAGTTGACGAGAAGAGTAGTTGCCATAATCTCTGTAAAATTAGCTCCTCAACCCTGTGAGTTTGCCTGGCTTAATATGGGCAGCGATGGTCGGCGTGAGCAGACTTTTTTTACCGATCAGGATAATGCTCTGGTTTATAAGATTGATGGTGCTCCTGAGATTGACGTCTATTTTGAGAATTTTGCGAATGAGGTGGTTGCGGCCCTGAATAAGGTGGGGTTTAAGCTCTGTAGTGGCAAGATTATGCCTTCCAATCCGGACTGGCGCGGTTCGCTTGGGGGGTGGCGACGTAAGTTAGAGGATATTTTTCATGATCAAAGTCAGAACAATCTGTTGCGGGTCATAATTTTAATGGATATTGCTTGCTCCGCCGGTTCTGAGGTTATTGGTCAGCGTTTGATCGATAAGGTTCACCTGATGATTAAAAACAATTTCGGTGCTCTGATGGTTATGGCCAGGAGTGCAGTTATGTCGAATGTGGCACTGACGATGTTCAAGAAATTTCGTTTAGAGAAGAGTGTTGAACATAAGGGGAAATTTAATGTCAAACTTTTTGGCTGGGCCCCCTTAATCATGACGGCTCGGGTTTTTGCTTTAAAGTACGGCTATGCCGATACCAATACGGTTTCCCGAATCAAGCACCTGGAATCCCAAAATCACTTTGATGCTGAACTTTCATGCGATTTGCAAGAGGCGTATCGGGTCTTGGCGAATGCCAAGATGGTTTCTCAGGTGGAGGCGATTGTTTCTGGGCAAGAATATGACTACTATCTTGACCCGAATGCCTTGAGTCGAGAGGCCCAGGAAGAACTGAAACGAGCTTTAAGCAGTGTTGAAGCCTTGCAGAAGCTGGCATATAATAGCTTTTTTGGCGGTGGCGGGATGTAGCTCAATCGATTTGTACCTTTAGGGTCGGCTTAAGGTGTTACTAGGGATAGGTTTTCGTGAGTCTTTTCAAGCGGCCAGTCCCAGCTTTGGGCGGCAGTTATTCATGGTTTAAGCAACATTTGGCCAAGGCCTTCAAAATATCTCCTCGAGTAATGATACCAACTAGCGCACCACCATCAACCACCGGTAGGCGATTGATATTGTTGTTGGTCATAATCAGAGCGCATTTTTCGACATCTTCTACGGGCGTGACAACGATCACGTCCTTTTGCATATGGTCAGAAACGTAATGGGCACAGGTTCTGCGAATCTGCTCAAGAGAGCTGCAGTCAAGGTCAAAGGTTGTGACCAGTGGCAAGATATCCTTTCTTGAGATGATTCCTGTAACTTTACCTTGATCGATAACCGGAGCCCCGGTTATATTCTTTTCCAAAAAGAGGTCAATGACATCACAGACCCGATCCTGTGGGGTGACGCTCATTACCTCTGGATTCATGATTTCACTCACCTTCATTAGGCTTACCTCGTCACTTGCTTGCACGAGTGTTTCTGTGAAAAATACTCGTAACATTAGTATGTAAAGACACTCTGTTTTGAACTTTTCTCTACAAATCTCAATGGCTCACTCTATACTTTTCTTATGATGTTTGTCAACCAAACAAATGCCGAAATTCTACCTTGAAAATTCTCTTCGTTAGTGAGGGTGTGTAAATTAATAAAAAAAAGTTATTTGTTTCTCGAGTAACGATGGAAAGCTTCTCTTGGTTTCTTCAATAATGCTCTGAGGTGAAAGTGTCAGTGATGTGATTGTTTTTATTGGGCGCTAGCTATCGTCTTGTTTATTAAGTATATTTATCTTGTTTTCGGATTCTTGTATACAACAATTTAGGTTGCCATCGTCAGCTTTTTAGCGTATAGGGTCACGTTTGAATAGTTATGAGTCTGGTTTTTTGGCCGTGGTCACTCAATCTTGTAGCATGGGCTTAAAATACTTTGGCGAGGTCCTTTTAGAATGGTTTTATTTTTTATAAGTCTGGTTGAATAGTTTTGTAATTCAGGAGAGTTAAGTAAATGGTTTTGAAAAAGAGAGAGATCAATTTTAAGAAAGATTTTGATTTTAATTTCAATGGTGCCCGGCTTTTCGACCAGGATAAGTACGTTGATGATATCAAGAGTACTGCGGGTCCTGACTTTGCAAAGATGTGTGAGCAGGAAGATTTTATCGGTGATGGCAATAGTGCCACGGTTAATGTTCTCAAACGGACGGTTACCGGGTTGGTTGGTTATCCGATTACACCATCAACGCCAATTGCTGAGGGAATGGCTAAAGCCTATGCTGATGGATTTGTCAATGCCTTTGGCGAGCGTATTTTCTACTTTCAGCCCGAGAGTGAGCTCGGGGCGATGGCTTTCTTAGAGGGGGCCGCCTCGCAGGGTGGGCGTTATGCCGATAATACATCATCTCAAGGGTTAACTTATAAGTATAAGAATATGTATTCGGTTGCCGGTAAGCGACTGCCGGTGGTTATGACGATGCAGACTCGTGAGCTCAATAAGGGCGGTCTGAGTATTCATAATGGTCATGCTGACCTCTATGCTGCGCGCGGGGCTGGCTGGTTGCAGTTTATGAGTGCCGATAATCAGGAAATGCACTATCTAATTCCTTTGGCGTTTAAGGCAATTGAGCAGCGTCAGGTGATGCTGCCGGCAATTGTTGGGGGTGAGGGGTTTCTTAAGAGTCACAGTATTGAAAATATCAAGATAGTCTCGGATCAGTTCCTCAAATATTTTCTTGGTGATCCCAATCGTCTATTTCAGCCCGATTTTAATAATCCGGTATTGATGGGAACTTTTACCGATATCGGCACGACAATGCCGACCCAGATGAAACAGGATATGGCCCTGTTGAATGCCAAGAAGTATGTTAAGGCAGCGATGCGGGTTATGAACGCAATTTTGGGGACCGAGCTTGATGTGGTTGAGGATTATTACGCCTCTGAGTCTGAATATGTAGTTGTCTGTCTTGGGGCCGCAGCTGGAACCATGAAAGAGGCGATTGATTATTATCGTAGTAAAGGCGTTTCGGTCGGGCTCTTACGACCTGTACTTTTCTTTCCGGTTTGTAGTGAGGAAATTGCGCGGGGGATTCAGAATGCTAAAGTGGTTTCGGTTCTGGAAAAAACTGCCTTGGCTAATGAGCGCTATCTTTTGCGGGATGTCAAGCATGCTGCATATAATGAGCGTACCGGGCGAAGTTTTAATCCGGTTATCACTTCCGGGATTTACGGTCTCGGAAGTCAGGATTTCAGTATTGAGGACTGTTTTGCCGTAATCGAAAATATGCTTTCGCAAAAACCGGCCGGTATTTACGGCTTGGGCATTACGGGTCCGCAGATGCTTGATAAGGTTGTTCATGATGACTTTGTTGAGAGTGAGGTTGGCTTAGGCTTTATCGGAGTTGGGGCTGAAGGTGTAAAAACCGCGCAGGAAACTTTGGCCAAAATAATTGCCAAAGCCGGTAAATATGTTCAGACCAGTGCCAAATATGGGGCCGCACGTAAGGGCGGCATGGTGGTTATGAATGCTCGAGTATCAACTAAGCCGATACGGATCTGTTCGGATGTCAGTAAGGTTGAAACCCTGGCAATTTTTAATGATAAATATATGCTTGACAACAGTCTCTTAAATTTTATTAGGGGGGTCAAGCCCGGCGGCTATTTAGTTGTCAATACAGTCAAAAGTTTTGCCGATTTGAAACTTCAGGCAACTCCTGAGGTGCGGGACCTATTAGAGGATGCGTCTTTTAATGTGGTTCTGCTCGATGCTACCGGGGCCTCAGTTGCGCAATTGAAGCGTAATCTTCCCGGTACCCCGATTTTGGGTGCCATCAACCGAATTATCGAGCTTCTTCCCGGGGATGAATTTAATGAGGCTTTTCGTAGTGAACTCAGCGGAAAATTCAGCGGCCAGAAGGCAAAACTGGTTGATATAAACATGCAACTTCTAGAGGTTCCTTACGAGCTTATTGAGGCTAATGGTGACTCTGGTGTAAGCGTTGAGGCGAAAGTTAATGTTAGTGATAAACCGGACTCAGATTGTAAACCTTTAGTCAAGAAGATCTACTATGACCCGCCGATCTCCCGCGGCTATAGTGAATCTGATGAAAATGCGGTGCTGACATTTCCTTCGGTCTTAGGTGATAAATATCGACCCCTCTTTATCGAAAAAGTTCTTAAACCGATTCAGGAAGGCAAAGATATCCCCTGGGATCAGTACTACAACATTGTTCCGGCAAGAACCTCGGAGTATAATGATACCAGCTTGATTGGCACGACCCTGCCGGTCTTTGATGCGGAAAAGTGTATTGCCTGTGGTCTATGTATTGCGACCTGTCCCGATAATGCCCTGCGGGTAACCCTATTACATGACCGCGAACATGGGGATCTGTCAGAGGCCTCTAAAGAGCTTTTTCGCCCCCTGGAATTAAAGAAATTCACCGGTTATGGTGACGCTGTTTTTAAGGATAGCTACTTAAATATCAATGTGGTTCCCCAGTTCTGTAAGGGGTGTGGTGCCTGTGTCGAGGTTTGTAAAACCAAGGCCTTCTCGCTGGTGGATAAAAGCTGTCTCGATAATGACGCGGACGCACGTTTCCTTGATCCTGAAACATATGAGAAGGATGTAAGTGGGGCGGTTGCACCCTATGTTAAGGAAAATCGCTATCTGCAACAGATGATGTTGCTCTACTCTGGGCAGAAATTTATTCCCGGTGGTCACAGTCTCTGTCCTGGTTGTGGCGAGGGCATCATTGAAAACCTGGTCTTTTCTGCGACAGAAATGGTCCGCCGGAACCCGCGGCTGATCTCTGATTTTTATCGTTCAATCCCGGCTCTGATGACCCGCGAGCATGGCCGCGGGCTTCAGCATATGATCGACCACGGCTTTAATGTCTATACGGTCAATGCCACCGGTTGTGCCGAAGTTTCATGTTTAAGCAACCCCTATAATGCCCGGGTTTATCCATCCGGTCACTATGGCTTTGGTACCGCTAGTGCTGCGGGGTTGGGGGCACGGATTTCACTTTTCAATGCTTTCCGTAATCAGTATCTTGATAAATTGACCAAGGTCTTAGTCTTTGGTGGTGATGGTTCATTCTACGATATTGGTAATCAGGGACTCAATTTTGCCTTAGGTGAGAACCAGGATGTGACCTGGATTATCTACAATAATGAAGCTTATATGAATACCGGTTTTCAGAAGTCGGGCGCGAGTCGTTTTGGTTCTAATCGGACGACCTCGCCTTATGGTCTTGAGCTTCAGGGCAAGGATGATTTTCATCGTGAAATTGTTGGCCAGGCGATGGCTATCCCCGGGGTTTATGTCGCGCGTCTCTCTCTCTCCAACCCGGTTTATGCAATGCGCATTCTGACTGAGGCGATCGCCTATAAAGGACCGTCTTTGATTGAGTTTTTCTCGCCTTGTCCGACTGGTCAGGGAATGGCAACTGATGATTTGCCGATTAAACTCTCGAAGATGATGGTCGATTCTCGGGCCTGGACAATTTTCACCAGAAAACCGTATGCCCGAATCGATCTCACCGGTAATCCTGATCTTGAGGAGGCCTACCCCAAAACTCGCAAGGTTAAAGGTAAAGAGATTAAGCCTACGTCTTTCCGTGATGTCGTCGATCTTTTGGGTCAGTTTACGGGAGACGAAAAGACTCTTGATGAAATTGTTAAAGTTAACGAGCGCCAAAATCTCTATCTCTGGTCCCTGAATCAGTTCCGGGCGGGCTTGCGTCAGGATGTTCTTAGTGAAGAGGAAATTGAGGAGCTAATCAAAGATCGTTAATCAGAGACCGAGTGACGATTTCCCAAAAGACTCCTTACTAAATTAAGGAGTCTTTTTTTTTGGGTAGACTTTTTGTTGATGGCGTACTATATTGGACTGTAATTGTCTGGTTTATTTGTGGGCCCGGTTTGCTCTGGATTTCGCGGCAAATGTGGCTTAAATTATAAAATGCAACTTTATTAACTTTGTTTCAAAAGGAGATATGAATGAAACGTTTACTGGCTGGGTTAATGGTGGTGGTGGTAATTGCGGGAGCTGCGGTTTTGTTGGTAATGCAGAATCATAAGACAGCCCACTCGGCTAAAATGGAGAGTCCCGCTGGGGCTGTAAATAAAGCGGTGCCGTCCGGCACGCTTACTGGTAAGGTTTTGGAGACTATGGATAGTGGCGGCTACACTTACGTTCTTCTGGCGACAGAGTCGGGTGAGAAGTGGGTAGCAGCCCCAAAAACTATAGTTACAGTCGGCCAATCCGCAGCTTTTGCTCCGGGCATGGTCATGCGTAACTTTAAGAGTGAGACCCTTAACCGGACATTTGACGAAGTTGTTTTTACATCTGGTAAAGCGGGTGGTCACGGAGCCTCGGCGGCTACCGCCGGAGCTTGTCCAAGTGGTGGTGAGAAAGATGCCGGTGCTGCAGCCCCTCACGCTGGTTCCGGTATGGGGATGGCCGCTATGGGTGGTGGGGGCATGGGGTCGATGAAGTCCTCAGGTCGGGTAACGGTACCGCCGTTGGACCTCGCAATTGAAAAGGCTTCTGGAGATAACGCTTTTACGGTTGCCGAGATCTATGAGAAGGGAGCGAAATTGAATCAGAAGAAGGTTGCTATTCGCGGCAAGGTGGTTAAGGTCTCCGCCAATATCATGGGAAAAAATTGGATTCACTTACAGGATGGTAGTGGCAAACTTGAAGCGGGTACCCATGACCTAGTTTTGACCTCACAGCAGCAACCAACTGTCGGAGAAGTTCTGACTGGTGAAGGAGTTCTCGCCGCCGACAAAGATTTTGGCGCCGGTTATCGCTATCAGGTTATTGTTGAGGAGACTCAATTCAAATAGTTAGATTCAGTTTTAGCCGTACTTTGAAAAGGACGTTGGGTTGAAAAAACCAACGTCCTTTTTTTAGAGGTATTGAAAATTAATTTTCAATACTGTTTATTAAATACCCAGTTTTGGTTCGACATGTCTCGATGTGGGGACATACCTCCAGGCCGTTTCACCCTGAAGGGCACAATTGCCAGTGACGAGCTGAGTTGTTGGCGGGGCGAGATTTCGTTGGGGTCAGTGAGGTGACTCTTCCCTACCTAGTCGGTAATGGCTGTGAATAGTTGCGTATCTTTTAAATTTTTATTTTTGTGGAGAATTATCTTGTCTAAAAAACTATTTTTGTTTTGTGCTTCGTTGATCTTTGTAACTTTTGTTGCTGGCTCAACTGTTGTAGCTGGTTTGGCTGGAGAAATGTCGGTACTTTCATTGCGCGGCGATACCAGTAAGTTAACTCATGATCAAGTGGTGGAACTTGAGCGGGTTGGTAAATGGATGGATCGGGATATCATTAAACAATTAAACAAAGTCGGATTTGAAGCGAAATTAATCAAGAAGCGGAAGGATTTTAAAGGGTCAGGACATCTTTTAATCGTTGAGGTTGCCAAGTTCAAGGCTGGCAACCGGGCTGCCCGCGCTTTTATCGGTTTTGGCGCAGGTGCATCCTCTCTTGACCTGAAGTATCATCTACTTGATGGACGTGGGAAATCTTTGGCAGCCTGGGAAGATGGTGCCGGTTCCAGTCGTGGCGGTACCTATTGTGCCCAGACCCTGAACCGGAATGTTATCAAAAAACTCAAAGAGGTAATGAATTAAGGGTTACAAAGGGTAGTTGTGATCTGTTTCTATGGTTGTTGGTATCTGAATTTATTTAGTTGTTGTTGGTAATACTCTTTCTGGTCAGGACTGTGATGGTCCTTTAATATTTTTTCCGCAATTATAATAGCCATCTCTGGGTTTCCTTGATACCAGTAGGCTTCGGCTAAGGTGTCAAGAATATAGGGCGTCTGGTTTAAGGTTGCAGCCCTTTGGGCAAGGTTTAATGCTTGGCTTGGGTCGCGTAATTTTTGATCCTTACTGGTGAGTAAGAGCCAGGCGAGATTATTCATGATTTCCGGGTCTTTTGGTTTTAACCTACGGGCTTGGTCCAGGGCGTTAACAGCTTTATCTTCCTGATTGGTCTCAATGTAAATTGAGCTTAGTAAAAACCAGAGTTCAGGTTTGTCAGGGCTTTTTTTCAACCGGTATTCAAGGCGCTTGCTGAGGTGCTGGTAGTGGAGTTTGCCATCCAGGTCAGATCGCTGCCAGTAAATTCCGGGGAGAATGATCAGGGTGAAAAATATCACATAAAGTGCCAGGGATCTCTTGATATAGAGGTGATGTTTTCTGGCCACAGCCGGGTTACTGATTGCCGCTTTTAGAAATGCGACCCGTTGCGGAATGTTGAAATGATGCCAGTTGGGCTTCGTACCTGCTGATCCCAGGAGAAAGCCGAGTTTTATGAATGCTGAAACCAGTTCGGGCCCGAGATTTGGTGGGTCGAGGCTGGCGAGATCAGCTTGGCGTTCAAAATTACGCAGGAAAAAGCCGAAGATATAACGAAAAAAGAGAAAATAGAGAATCAGGAGAGGTAAGACTTCCAGAAGTGAGAAAAAGAGCTGCGAATTTTCAAAGCCATTTTCAAGCAGGGCGATAATCGGGGCGGTAGTTAAAAGCCAGGCAATGCCAATGTTATAATAGAGAAAGTTAAAGAGAAAGAAACTTAAGAAAAAGAGCAGAAAAAAGAGCAGGTGACGATAACGAACATGGCCTAATTCGTGGCTGGTTACCGCTATGATCTCTTCACCGTTAAGCAGATGAATCAGATCTGGGGTTAAGAGCAGGTAGCGGCTGAAAGGGAAAGCTCCGACTACGGCAGCAGTTGCCATCCGGCCCTCAAAAGAGGGCCAGAGCATAATCTGGCGGTAGCCAACCCCTTGGGCCTGGCAAAGCTTAACGACCGCATGGCGCAAAGCCGATTCGGGCAGGTTGCGACAGCCCCACAGACGTACCAGTAGCGGCGGGGCTATGGTTGTCAATAGGAGCAGGAAAGCGACAAAAAGAGCAATTTCTCCCAACGGATTTTGGAGCAAAAGTGTCACTGATTTTGGTATTGCGAAGTTTAAAAGGTCGATAATCAAGAGCAGACTCAACCAGGGAATCATGAGTCCTAGAGCGAATCGTAAACGGGCTTTAATGTAAGACGAACAGGGTTTGATGAGGATAATCTGTTCGGCAAAGTAGCCATGACACTCTCTCCAGATAATAATTTGGAGGAGAAAAAAGATACCTAAGCCCAGAACACTGCTCACTCCTTCACTTGATTTCACTAGAGGTAAAAGTTCAATCAGACCCCCTAAGTCGGCACCATAGACCATTACTGAAAAAACTATTACAGCACCAATCTGCAGTTGCAATTGCACCCGGTCATAGAGAGCTGGTAGTTGCTCACGGTCTATTTTGTAGTCAGATATGTTTACAGAGATTGAGCGGCAGCGCCAGCGTGCGGCCCCGTAGAGGAGAGTAAGCAGAGTTACAACCAGTAACAGGCTCAGTCCGGCCTGAAAACTTTTCGGGTCAGGTTCAGGTCGCGCCGTGTAGGTTACGATAACGATGATATAGAAAATAAAGGATTGATACATAGGAAGAGAGGTTAGGGCCAGAGTGTTTAGGGTTTGATACTTATATTTAATAGTAATTTGATTGTAGCATAGATCTGCCACCATTGGAACTTGTGATTGCTGTTTGACATAGTTTACTATATCCGATAATGTTGCTTACAATGAAATTTAAATGTAAGCAACGTTCGCGTATTGACTCTGCAACTTAAGCGCCAATCACAACAAAACTGTATTTTAATGGGGTCAGAGTAAAAGTAAACCATGACCCTGAATAATTAAACATCAATTAATGGCGGTTTATTTTACTCTGACCCCATTAAAATAATAAATAAAAGATAAGAGGTGTAAGTGAAAGAGCAAAAAAGTGATGATAAAACAGCGGGTGTAGCAAAGGTACATTTTATTCAGCAGCGGATTATTGATGATCTTAAAGCGGCAAAGAATGATGGGCGGGTTCATACTCGCTTTCCGCCGGAGCCCAACGGTTATCTGCATATAGGTCATGCTAAGTCAATTTGTCTGAATTTTGGTTTGGCAAAAACTTTTGCCGGGGTTTGTAACCTACGGTTTGACGATACCAACCCGAGCAAAGAGGAGGTTGAGTACGTCAATTCGATCAGAGAGGATGTGAGATGGCTCGGTTTTGATTGGGGTGAAAATGAGTTTTTCGCTTCTGACTATTTCGCCAAACTTCATGACTATGCCGTGCAGTTGATCGAGCAGGGTCAGGCTTATGTTTGTGACCTGAGCCCATCCGAGACCCGGGAGTATCGGGGCAATTTGCAGGAGCCTGGGCGCAACAGTCCATTCCGAGAACGTTCTGTTACCGAAAATCTTGACCTTTTTGCGCGGATGCGGGCGGGTGATTTTGCAGATGGGGCCAGAGTTTTGCGGGCTAAAATAGATATGACATCAGGTAATATGAATATGCGTGACCCGGTTATCTATCGGATTGCCAATGTCGTGCATCATCGCACCGGTGATACCTGGTGCATCTATCCGATGTACGATTTTGCCCACGGTCTCTCTGATGCCATAGAGGGGATTACCCACTCTGTTTGCACCCTTGAGTTTCAGGATCATCGCCCTTTGTACGACTGGTTTATCGAACAATTGTTGACCCCTTCACAACCCCAGCAGATTGAGTTTTCTAGACTTAATCTAAGCTACACTGTCATGAGTAAACGTAAGTTGAAACAATTAGTTGATGAGAACCTGGTTTCAGGGTGGGATGATCCACGTCTGCCGACTCTCTCGGGCTTGCGCAGGCGTGGGTTTTCGCCAGAGTCGATCCGCAATTTCTGCGAACGGATTGGGGTGGCGAAGCGGAATAGTATGGTTGATGTTGCCCTTCTGGAGCACTCTGTGCGCGAAGATCTTAATCGAAGGGCAGCTCGCTATATGGCAGTGTTGAATCCGTTGAAGGTGGTGATCGAGAATTACCCTGAAGGACAGATCGAAGAGCTTGATGCGATTAATAACCCTGAAGATGAGAGTATGGGTAAACGCAAGGTCCCTTTTTCCCGGGTTATCTACGTTGAACGTGATGATTTCATGGAGGATGCGCCAAAAAAATTCTATCGCCTAACCGTTGGCCGTGAGGTGCGTTTGCGCTATGCTTATTATATTCGCTGTGAGCGCATAGAAAAGGATGAAAATGGCGAGGTTACGACCCTTTATTGTACGTATGATCCAGCCACCAGAGGTGGCACCTCTCCCGATGGACGTAAGGTTAAATCTACGTTGCACTGGGTTGCAGAAAAAACGGCGATCTCTGCTGAAGTCAGGCTTTATGATCGGCTCTTTTCAGACCCGGACCCCGCAGCGGAAAAAGATGGCGAGTCATTTACAGCAAAAATCAATCCTGATTCCCTAACTGTACTTGATGATTGCAAGCTTGAACCGGCGTTGGCTGACGTAGCTGCGGGGCGAGCGGTTCAGTTTGAGCGTCTGGGATATTTTACGGTTGATAGTAAAGCGAATTCAAGTGACAAACAAGTTTTCAACCGCACGGTTACTTTACGAGATAACTGGGCAAAAAAATCTGCTAAACAGCAGAATAAAAATAAGAGTCGAGATAAGAGACGGCCTGAATGTTGAAATTGTGCCAGGCCGGTTGCAATTAAACTTGCGTGGCAATAGTTGGGTCATGGTGAGCTTAGTATTCCATTAATGTATTTGAGTAACAAGTTTGTCGAGAAACTGGAGTATTTTAAGGGAAATATTAAAGTGATTTAAATTGTAACCGTAAAGTCAGAATCTTTTTTACTGCAAGAATCAGCACTTTTGGTCTCAGTGAACTTTGTGTCTTTTAGTGAGTGCAATGAATGGATGGCTTAAGCTTTTAGAAACTTGCTAAGTAGTTACTTGTAATTTATTAGTTATTAAAAAAAAGGGGGGCAGCAGCTCCCCCTTTTTTTTGGCTGGAAATTTGAAATTGGGAAAGGGGTTGGTATGTTCATTGTATATTAGAAAAGGAGTAAAGTATTAAAAGGTAGTTGAGGTGGGTCAAATGGGATATTTAGTACCAGGTTTATTTGCGGGTTTACAACGGGGCACAATCTTTGTTCTCAGTTGTTGCAGTTTAGTTTTCATACAATTTGCACCGGCATTAGCTGAATCCAATAGTTACAATTATGAGGTTGCACCGAATTTGGTGACGGTCGTGTCGGGGCAAATTTCTGGAGTAAAATGGAATGACTATGATAGTGATGGAGAGTGGGATACGGGAGAGCCCGGATTGTCTAATTGGAAAATATACGTCGATAGCAACCTTAATGGCAATTGGGATGATGGTGAGCCCTATTCAAGCACGGACCAGTCTGGTAGTTACACGCTAACCAACTTAGATGCTGGTACCTATGTAATTGCTGAGGTCCAGCAGGAGGGATGGACCCAGACTTTTCCTGAAATTCCTGCAAGTTCCAGTTTTATGAGGGCTCCGTCGACAATATCTGACGAACTTTCAGATGATGAGCGCAGAGAGATTGAATATACGGTGATCGACAGTCCGCCGACCCCGCCGCCTGGGTTTGCTCGGACTGCGGTGCTCCAATTCCCCCGTTCAGCAGTTAAATTAAGTAATGTTCCGACCTCACGTTGGACCTATGGTTGTTCCGCGACTGCTGCCGGGATGCTTTTTGGCTATTATGATCGTACCGGTTACAGTAATATGTACAATGGGCCGACTAATGGTGGGGTTGCCCCACTCTCTGATCTTGGGCAAGGGCAGAACCCGAGTGCGCCGATTAGTGGTTCTTGTTCGATAATTGCAACTATGGACGGTTTTGATGGCCGTACAGGAGCAGGACATGTTGATGACTACTGGATAAGTTATGGCTCCTCCGGTCCTGATCCTTGGGAGAGTGCAGGTGTTGAACATACCTGGGGTGGCTGTACGGCTGATTACATGGGTACCAACCAGTGGAAATGGGATTTTACTGGTGATGCAGTCAGGGATCATAACACTGATGGTTCGACGGTCTATTGGAGTTCGGGAGCTTCTAAGCTGTATGATTATATCCCCTCGTCAAGTTATGGTTTGCCGCAAACTGCCCTTTGTCATGGTTTGCGCCTCTTCGCCGAGTCACGGGGCTATACAGTCCTGGAAAATTATAACCAGAAAATTGATATTGTTGCTCTTGGTGGTTTCTCTTTTAATGATTTTAAGGATGAAATCGATAATGGCTATCCGGTTTTAGTTCATGTTACCGGTCATACGATGATCGGGGTTGGTTATGACGATGCAACTCAGACCATCTATATCCATGACACCTGGAATAATTTGCAGCACTCAATGACCTGGGGTGGCGATTACTCCGGAATGACGCATGTGGCGATGACTGTCATTCACCTGGCCCCCATTGTTCAGGTTGCGGGCACCCATACGGTTCTACTTGGTTTTGGAGAACACGCGGTCGATAAGGATTTTGGTAATTTTGGTCCTGCAGAGACCGATACTGTTAGAATTGATTGGTCGACACCTGATTATTGTGATGTCATTCAAAGTGCCTATGACAGTGCTTTTGATGGAGATTCGGTGTCGGTGCAGATTGGCAATTACTCTGAAATGCTACTTTTTGACAATCCCATTTGTATCATTTTGGGTGGTGGTTTTGATTCTAGTTTCAACGCTCAGGTTGGAGTGACGAATGTTATCGGTAGTCTGACGATTGCAGACGGCAGTCTAACTGTTGATCGGCTGACGGTGCAATGACGAGTGCTTACCGTTGTTTCAGTTTTGCGGAGTCATTTGCCCATGCTTCTATTTTTTTCAGAGCATAGTAAAAGACTGCCTTGAAAAATAAAATTTCAAGGCAGTCATGAAGAGAAGTTTCCCTATCGGTTCTTTGCTGTTTTAATCTCAGGGTTGTCTCCTTTCATGACTACGTTTGCCTCTCCTCCCTGTTTCAGGTTTCCGAAAAGAAGCTCATCGGCCAGAGGGTCCTTGATTTTGTTCTGAATCAAGCGTTCTAAGGGGCGGGCGCCGAATTTTGGATCAAAGCCGTTTTTTGCCAGCCATTTACGTACCGGATTGCTGACCGAAAGTTTAACTTTTCGGGGTTTGAGGAAGTTGTCAAACCTGGCGATAAATTTATCGACCACCTGGAGCATGATTTTCTCATTTAAGGGGTGGAAGAATATGGTTTCATCGAGGCGGTTACGAAATTCCGGCGTGAAGAGTTTTTCGAGTGCTTTTTTCCCCTTGTTTTGGGGGTTGTCATTCCCGGAATCACCGAAACCTATAGAATTAGCGGCCATTTCGCGGGCCCCGGCATTGCTGGTCATAATCAAGATAGTATGGCGAAAATCAGCTTTTTTGCCGTTGTTGTCGGTCAGTGTCGCATAATCCATGATTTGCAGCAGAATGCCAAAAATATCAGGGTGAGCTTTATCGATCTCATCTAAAAGAACCAAAGCGTGCGGGGTTTTTCTGATCTGTTCGGTCAAAAGTCCACCTTGTTCATAGCCAACATAGCCGGGTGGGGCCCCGATCAGTCGGGCGACCGCGTGTTTTTCCATGTATTCACTCATGTCAAAACGAATAAGTTCTATACCTAAGCGTGCGGCAGCCTGGCGGCAGATTTCGGTTTTTCCAACCCCGGTGGGGCCGGTGAAGAGAAAAGAGCCTAAAGGTCTGTCTGGTTGATTAAGGCCGGCGTGGGCTCTTTTGAGGGCGCGAAAAAGGGCGGCAATTGCTTCGTCTTGGCCAAAAATCTGGTTTTTAAGATGGTCATCAAGGCGGGCCAGACGGTTTGCATTGTTACTTGTTACCTTGGTCACCGGGACTTTTGCAATCTGCGAAACCACTCTTTCGATCTCGGGTACCGTGATTGTGCGAATTTCATTGTTGCCACAGGCCAGACGTGCAGCTGCTGCCGCTTCATCGATAACATCAATCGCCTTATCCGGCAGGCAACGATCGTTGATATAGCGAGCGGAGAGTTCTGCCGCAGCTTTTATTGCCGCCCTACTATAGCGCACCCGGTGATGTTCTTCAAAGCCTGACACCACCCCTTTCAGGATAGCCACGGTTTCTGCAACACTGGGTTCAGTCAGAGGGATTGGTTGGAAACGTCGGGCCAGAGCTCGATCTTTGTTGAAATTCTGCTTATATTCATCGTCAGTGGTGGAGCCGATACAGCGGATATGGCCGGCGGCCAAGATCGGTTTTAAGATGTTGGCCGCATCCATAGAACCACCGCTGGTTGCACCAGCCCCGACTAGGGTGTGGATCTCATCGATAAAAAGAATGACTTTACTCTTTTTTTCAAGCTCTTTTATTACCCCTTTAAGGCGCTCCTCAAATTGGCCGCGATATTTAGTCCCGGCGATAACCGCACCTAAATCGAGGGCATAGATCTCGTAGTCGAGCAGAGGCTCAGGGGTGGTTCCGTGGATAAGGTGTAGAGCTAGTCCTTCAGCCATCGCCGTTTTACCAACTCCAGGTTCACCGATAAATAGGGGGTTATTCTTCTGCCGACGACAAAGGACCTGTAGGGTTCTTTGCATCTCCTTATGGCGGCCGATAAGCGGGTCAATAGCACCGGCCTGAGCTTTGGCCTTCAAATCAATGGTGAAGTTTTTCAAGGGGTTGCTTGGTTCTGGCTGCTTATTCTTCTGGTCTTTATCTATCTCTTCAGGGCTTGGGTCTGGTGCTTGAAAAGCAGGACCTGTTGCGCGCTCATCGGTAGTCGGGAACTTGGGGTCGATGGGGTTGGCTGCACTCTCATCATCACGCGAAATAAGACGCAGTATATCTAATCGGCTGATATCTTGTTCCTGGAGAAAAAAACAGGCATAACTTTCATCTTCAGCAAAAATTGAGGCGATCAGGTCACCGATTTCTGCTTCCGGTTTTTCTGACATCTGCACCTGAATCAAGGTGCGTTGGATCAGCCGTTGAAAGGCGATGGTCTCGGTCGGGTTGTCGTGGTTGCCGTTTTTGAGCTTCGGCATTTTGGCCGAGAAGTAATTTTCGAGCCGGGCGATTAAGGTGGTGATGTTGCCGTCACACTCTTCAATGATTTCACGGCCACTTTCATTCTGGAGGATGGCGTAGAGAAGGTGTTCGATTGTCAAATATTCATGCTCCCGGGTTTTGGCTTCACGGAAAGCGGCGACAATGGTCTGTTCAAAATCTTGATTTATCATAGTTTTTCCATTGTACAACGCAACGGGAAACCAGCTTTTGTGGCTCGTTGGCTGACATTTGCAACTTTGCTTTCGGCAATTTGCCGTTCATATTCACCACAACAACCAACTCCCTGGCGGTGAACCATCATCATGATCTGCTCGGCTTGAGCCCCCTCATAATGAAAAACCTCTTGCAAAATTTCGACGACAAACTCCATTGAGGTGTAGTGATCGTTATGAATTAGAACCCTATAGAGTGGCGGCTCCATGAGGCGCTCTTGGTGCTCATCTAAAATTTCGCTTAAATTGTCAAATTCGATTTCGCTCACAAATTCCTCTGGGGGCGACAGCAAAGTTCGCCAATTTTCGATGTGACTTAACTGCAAGCTACAGCAAGCTGAATATTTACACGGGTAAAATAGTAGATTATCAATTTTACTTGCTTTTTATGGTGAGTTGACCGTAAAATGCAAGAGAAAAATGTTGTTTATTTCACTTTTATAACAATTCATGGATTTGCTATATGGGGTTTCGTCGCCGACCTGTTTTACTGCTACTCCTCTCTTTAGGTCTAATGTCTATCTCTATTGCCCTCTTTTATTTGCACTGTCCGACCCTTATTTGTTCTAAACCAAGGTTGCAGTTAATAGCGCAAAATGCCTGGCCGGAGTTGTCAGATGATCTTAATTTGCAATCGTTGCGCTTAGCCCTCGAGCGAAATCTCATCTATTTGGAAAAACTACCGGCTGAGCGTACATTTGATTATGGGGTAGAGATTGTCAGGGTTGATAAGGTGATTGCTGCACAAAATGAGTTGCTCAATTTTCTTGATCAGAATCCTGGTTTGCCTGAACTTAGACGATTTTTGCAGGAACGATTTCAGTTGCTGGAGTCAGTCTCATCCAGCTGTTTGCCGTGGTCTAAAAAAGAGCAGCCGGTACTTTTTACCGGCTACTATGTACCGACCTTGCGTGGGTCCCTAAGGCCGGACGAGAAGTATCGCTACCCCCTTTATAAAAAGCCCAACGATCTGGTTACCGTTGATTTGCGTAAGTTTGAGCTTCAAGAGCAGGTGCGCAGATTATGGCCGTGGTTGGAGCGATTGCCCTTGGGACCAAGTTTAGCCGAATTGAGTTTTCCAGTATTGCGTGGACGCTTGTCAAGGGGCGGTAAAGTTGTGCCCTACTATTCCCGGGCTGAGATTGATTATGAAGAAAAATTAAAAGGTCAGAACCTTGAACTTATATGGGTAGATGATGACGTTGACCGGTTTTTTCTGCATATTCAGGGTTCTGGATTGGTTCGCTTAGAGAGTGGGAAGTCGATGATGGTTGGCTATAGCGCCGCCAATGGTCAGCGTTATCGTAGCATTGGCGGGTGGTTGATACGTCAGGGGTTAATGCGCCGCGAAGAGGTTTCTATGCCAGCCATCAGGGCCTGGATTAAAGCCCACCCGGAGCGGATAGCGGAAATTTTTAAGGTTAACCTCAGTTATGTCTTTTTCCGCCAGCTTAAAACCCCGGATGCGGTCGGCTGCTACCAAGTACCAATTACTGCCAAACGTTCAATTGCAACCGATCGTAAAGTGTTTCCGGGTGGGGCTTTGGCTTGGGTTGCAACGGAAAGCCCGTTGTTTTCATCGTCTGGAGCGCTAACCGGTTGGCAAAAATATCAGCGCCTGGTTCTAAATCAAGATACCGGCGGTGCCATCAAGGGTCCCCATCGCGTTGATCTCTATTGCGGTGACGACCGCGCTGCCGAACTTATGGCTGGAGTCATGAAACAGCCCGGCCGACTCTTTGTTCTGATGCCGAAAACAGAATAGTTACAGTTTCTACTAAGTTATCATCGTTTTAGTAGTGGGAAGCCCATCTCTTCTCGTTGTTTGAGATGGTTTGTGGCCGAGAGTTTGGCGAGATTTCTGACTCTGCCGATGTAGTTGGTGCGTTCTGTAACTGAGATTGCTCCGCGAGCATCGAGCAGGTTGAAGACGTGAGAACATTTTAAGCAGCAGTCATAGAGTGGCAGGACAAAATCTTTTTCGGCCAGGCGAATTCCTTCTTTTTCGTACATATTGAAGAGCTCTAAGAGCATTTCGACATCGGCCTCTTCAAAGTTGTACCTTGACCACTCGACTTCATTTTGGTGGTGGATATCTCCATAAAGAAGTTTATCGTTCCATTTTAGGTCGTAGACATTGTCAACTCCCTGTAGATACATCGCGATGCGCTCAATTCCGTAGGTTATTTCTCCCGGAATTGGTTTTAGGTCAAATCCACCAACCTGTTGAAAGTAAGTGAACTGGGTGATCTCCATGCCATCGAGCCAGACTTCCCAGCCCAGGCCCCAGGCCCCTAAGGTTGGTGACTCCCAGTCATCTTCGACAAAGCGTATATCATGGTCCAAAGGATCAATTCCCAGAGATTTCAAACTGTCGAGATAGAGTTCCTGAATTTCTACGGGCGAAGGTTTAAGAATAACTTGATACTGATAGTAGTGTTGCAGGCGGTTGGGGTTTTCCCCGTAGCGACCATCACTTGGTCTTCTTGATGGTTCAACATAGGCAACATTGTAGGGTTCCGGCCCCAGTGAACGCAAGAATGTTGCCGGATTAAAGGTTCCGGCTCCAACTTCGAGGTCGTAGGGTTGTTGAATGATGCAGCCGTGGTCGGCCCAGTAGCGTTCCAAATTAAGGATGACATCTTGAAAATTCATTGTTGGACTCCATATTTATTTAAAGTGATTGGCTGGATTGTTGGGGGTCGGTTGAGCGCAAAAAAATTATCATTGTCAACGTAACGTTCTAATACTTTCAGGCTCTTGAAATTGTAGCCGCTGTGCCAGCGGAGCAGGGCACGGCAGAGCCTGGCGCTTTCGGTCTCAACTTGCGGGGTAAAGTTGAGCTTGTTTCTGAGCTCGTTGTCAAGTTTGTGGGCTTGATTAAGCAGATTAATAGTCCCCTGGCTTACATTAAATGCTGCAGGGTGGCGGGGTCGGCAGTGGTTGCAAACGAGGCCCCCAGCTTGGGGTGAGAAAAGGAAAAATTGACCTTTGGTGTGCTCGCTGTGGAGTTCTATCCCACAGTCAAGGCAGCGTGAGAGTTCTGGTTTGAATCCAAGCAACGTGATTATTTGTAGCTCAAAAAGGCGAATTCGGCAATTAAAGTTTCGGTTGTGCGGGACCTCGCTGAGGAATGTGAAAAGGTCGTCGAGAAGGTTGAAAAGAGTTTTGTTGGTCTGGCGCTCGGCTGAGCAGCGGTTAATGATTTCGAGAAAATAGCAACCGTTGAGGTAGCTCTTGAGTTCATCTTGAATCGCTAAGTAAGGTTTTAAAAGTTGGCATTCGTCAATTCGAGTCAGGGCCAAGGGGTGCTTGATGAAACCGTTAATTGAGACTAAAGAGAAGAGCTCCAAAGACCCGGGAAAGCGCCGCCGACTCCGTTTTGCGCCTTTGGCAATGCAGCTGATTTTGCCGCGGTTTAAGGAGAAGAGGGTGATGATGATATCACTTTCACCATAGTCGGTTTTATTGATAATGAAAGCGTTATCTTTGACGCGAGGCATCTTTTTTAATAGTCCTAAAAAAAGTGCTTTAGAAAAAAAGTGGCGGTTGCCATATAGATCAGGATGCCGATAATGTCATTGCTGGTGGTTACAAACGGTCCTGAGGCGATGGCCGGGTCAATGTCTAATTTATGGAAAAATGTCGGGGCGAAGGCGCCCATGGTGGCGGCGACCGTCATTGATGCCGACATGGCGACTGCAACCACAAGTCCGATCAGGGGTTCATGGTGCCATGCCAAGGCGATGACGCCAACCGTAACCCCACAAATGATTCCCATTAAGATGCCGATTCGGGCCTCACGCCATATAACCTTGGCGATAGAATCCATAGTGACTCGACCCGTGGCTAATCCGCGGACAATGATTAGGGAGGACTGAGTGCCGACATTGCCGCCCATACCGGTAATGACGGGGACAAAAGTAATCAGCGTCAGGGTCGTTTCCAAGGTGGCTTTAAAGAGCCACATAAAGTAGCCGGTGACGATGCCACCGAATAGGGTGATCAGGAGCCAGGGCAGGCGGATTCGGGCAATTTTATAGATGTTGTCAGCGTAGACGATCTCCTCTGAATCGGAGCCTGCCATTCTGAAGATATCTTCAGTTGCCTCTTGGCGGATAACGTCGATGATATCGTCAACCGTGATAATCCCGACAAGGATATCTGAATCATCGACCACCGGGATCGCTAAGATATTGTAACGTTCAACCTGTTGGGCCACCAACTCCTGGTCAGTGTGAACATCAACCTTGACGACATTGGTGTTGATGATATCTTTGAGCTGGGTTTCGGGTTGGGTGAGAATCAGTTTGCGTAAGGAGACAATTCCAGTTAGGCGGCCCAAGGGGTCGGTAACGTAGATATAGAAGACCGTCTCAGCGTCTTCACCCCGCCGCCGGATAATGTCGATCGCTTCGGTTGCTGTGGTTGCATCCCGCAAGGCAAAGAAATCGGTTGTCATGATCCGGCCCGCACTGTCATCTGGATAGCTGAGCAGGGTTTCTATGTCCTGGGATTCAACGCTGCCAAGTTGGTCGAGGAGTTGACGTGCAAACTCCTCGGGTAGGAGGGCAATGATCTCAGTCCGGTCATCATCTGGCATCTCCTTAAAGATCGCGACGGTGCGTTCTTCCGGCAGGGCCTGGACCAGGGGTAGGGCGATCTCGATGTCGAGCTCACTTAAAGTTTCACCCGCTTTATCGAGATCTTTTATCTGCTCGAAAAGTAGCAAGCGTAACTTATCGTCAAGTTCGCGCATGGTGAGTGCGATGTCGGCCGGATAGAGTTTCTCGATAACATTTTGGATGTTATGCCAAGCTTCGCGCTGCAAGAGGCGCCGGATAGTTCCGGCCATTAGATTCTGACGGTTTGGAGTTTTATGCATCGGTATTGGCTTGAATCCTAAAGGCTGAATTACAGGTTTTGCTCTGGATGGCCAGAGGATGCCCTCATTTAGCAGAAAAACCGATTCAAGACAAGTTTTACTCTTGCGGTTTGGGGGTGTATGTCAGCTTTAGTAAGGTTTTTATGTCGATATGGGCTGCAAGCTTTCGCCAATTAGAAAAATCATTGTCAAGATTTTTCATATAGGGCAAATTCCCTAATACTGTAATGGGATTAAACTCTGTGAGCTGGGAGGTGAATGTTTCTTCAGCAATGCCGGGGGTGGAGGTTACATTGTTGGCGATAATGCCGATGGGGTCGATCTTCTCGTGGCGTAGACGATCCAGGGTCAGTAGGGTGTGGTTTACACTTCCTAACGCGGTCCTGCAGACAACCAGAGTGGGAAATTTGAGTTCCTTGATTAAATCAAGAATCAGATAGTTATCACAAAGTGGAGCTAAAAGCCCGCCCGCCCCTTCGACAATGGTTAGCCGGGTCGGGTTGATGCGCTCTTTAATGCTATTTACTAAGTGCTCTTTTGTGATTTTGATTCCCGCCCGCCGGGCGGCCAGAAGAGGAGCTAAGGGTTCCTCAAATGTAAACGGGACAATCTCTTCTAGTTGCTCAGGCAGGGCCCCGGCTTTTTTAACCAGGGCTGCATCGGACTCTTGGGCAAGATATTCAGGGCTGGAAATGCCGCTCTCCATCGGCTTGATATAGCCAAAGTCGATTTGCCTCTGCTGCAAAGCATAAGCTAAGGTAGCGGCAACCATGGTTTTGCCGACCCCGGTATCGGTGCCAGTAATGAAGAGACCGTTGTTCAAGAGGCTTCCTTTTCTTTTACTGTTCTCACTTCGAAGACGGATACACCACCAAGGCCTTCTTGGCGAAGTTTATACCCTTCAGGGTGCTCAGGCGCAAGCTCATCCCGATTAGGTCTAAAGCCCTCGCTGGAGGTCTGTCCCCATATCGAAATAGAAATAGTATGAAAACAGGACAGCCTCCTGATAGTTTAGAATCGTCTGGCTTAGTCGTTAACGATATCTAGTTCGGGGAAGAAATAACTAATCTCCGAACAGGCTGTTTCCGGGGCATCAGAGCCGTGAACGGCATTTTTTTCGATGTCGGTCGCAAAACGTTTGCGTAAGGTGCCATTTGCAGCTTCCGCCGGGTTGGTGGCGCCCATCAGTTCACGGTTTTTGCTGATTGCATTTTCACCGCTTAAAACCATAACGACTGCAGGCCCCGAAATCATAAATTCGGTCAGGCTGCCAAAAAAAGGCCGCTCTTTGTGGACCGCATAAAAGCCTTCAGCTTCAGTTTTGCTCATGTGAATCATTTTCAGGGCAGCAATTTTCAGCCCGTTTTCGGCGAAACAGTCAATGATTTTGCCAATTACACCTTTGGCAACCGCATCGGGTTTGATGATTGATAAAGTTCTTTCAGTCATGATATACTCTCTCCTGTTAGAATTGTTGTTCGGACTGTCTCATAGAGCTCGTCACGATGGTTAACATGAATTAAGGGTTGGAAAAACCGAGGCTGGTTTACGTTATTGGCCTTAGTTTGTCAATCTTTATTGTGATTAAATGGCACCTTGAATTATTGGTAGATGATGTTTAAATTTTCGTTGGAAACAGTTTTGAAACAGAGACGGGTTCTTGAAGAAAATGCGGCTCGAGCTCAAGTTGAGGTGGGTGAGCGGTTTAAGCGTGTGGGAGAGGAACTGGTTCGTCTTGAAAGCTTGCGTGAAAAAGAGTTGCATTTAAGCTCCGCGGCCCTGGCGCAAGGAATTCCGGTTCCAGAAATGGAGCTCGCCCGTTTTCGGGAGATTAAACTGATGCATGAGGTTAATGCAACCCGAAATAAATTAGCCGAGACCGAGCAGGAAAAAGCTGTGAAAGAGGCTGAGTTGATCTCCCGGGTTAAAGATCGACGCCTGCTGGAGAAAGTTCGTGAACAGCACTTTCAGGACTGGAAACGAGAGAACGACTTGCAAGAACGCAAAGACCTTGATGAAATTGCAATCATCCGGGCTGCCCGGGCTAAATTGTAGTACTTTTACTTGGGAGTAAAAGTACTACAATTTATCAAGTTGTTTTTTGCCACTCCCACTCAAAAAGAAGGCTGATAGCCGCAAAATTTATGATAAAACTTGCACAATGGGTTCATCGACAACGTTTATGCCTGGCAATCGGTAAGGCGTGAATAGTAACACAGACATTCTTTAGTTCTGTCGGCCCATCACTTTTTATGGTTTGGTAGGTTTTGCCTTTATTCCACTTTGGCTTATAAACAATTATGGCTCCGCCATAATAATTGCCTTCTTTGATATCTAGCAGTAAAGACCCTTCAGAGTAGTGTACCCCTAATTCCCCGGTGTGTTTGATATATTTACGACCACTGTAAAGAGGGACTTTTTTGTATTCACCATCAGCTATAGTAAAAGATACCGGGTGATAGTGTCTATGTTTGCCATTAATACGCACTTTGCCGCCTTCCATGCTGACTCGGAGTAAATCACCTAGGTGAGCAGCCTCTCCATTATATATCGCAGCGATGTGGGCCCTATGTTTTTTGTTAAGTTGTTCTTGTTTGATCTGGGCCAGAGAGGCTTCATCCTGTTTTCGTAGTTCTCGTATTTTTTCTCTTTCATTATATCCCTTAATCGTCTCGAGACGTTGTGCATCAGTCATCTGCCCCCAAGCATCATCGGAAACTCCGTAATGTATGGGGGCACAAGACCCTGATAAGACGACCAACAAAAGGAGGAAAAAGCCATATACTTTGATTGACATATAGTTACCTTGATTCCTTCTAATTGTTAGAAGGGTTTCCGCCATTTTACTGGCCATATTAGTGGTCTGAAAACGTTTTTTACGATGGCATCAAATTTAATATAATATCGAATCGAAAGCAATATCTATTTTGAGGCTTGATCGGAGGAAGGCGGCAATTTTTTCCGGTGTTTTCTGCCCATTGCCCTTTTTAGTCTGAAATTACCTCTTGTTATTTCCCCGTAATCCAGATGCTCTGTTTTTTTCTAGATAAAATTATTTTCCTTTTTCATTAAGAATAACTCTATATTATTAATAGTTTAGTTTTATTTTCTGGCCTATGTAGTCGTGGGCGTGGTCTGGTTTGCGGGGGTTGGTATTATTGTTGCTATTAACTAGTCAGTGCGGGCAATGTGCAGGTCATTCTGTTCCGCGAGAGGTGCTTTCAAGGTAATTGTCGATATTGTAAGGTAGATTGTGATGAAATGGGAAAAAAGAGCTCCTATCATATTAACTGTGCAATCGTTCAATAGTATGAAAATAGTTATTAGATTTGTGGTTATAGTTCTGGTTTTAATGATGTCAGCCCCACTTATGGCAGAGAATTTCAATGAACATGAAAATCTGCTTGATCTGGCGGCACTCTTGAAAGAACGTGAAGAAACTTTAGAGAGTCGGGAAGCGGCGTTAGGCGAAAAAGAGAAACGTATCGATTTTTTGCAGAAAGAGCTTAAGGTGCAAGAGAGTGAAATGCTTGATGTTAGAAAATCCCTTGAAAAGGTGATGGAAGAGTTAAAGGCTCTAAAGGACGAAGACTTAAGTCGTTTGGTTGAGGTCTATAGCGCTATGAAGCCGGCTGCTGCCGCACCTTTATTGAAAGAGTTGGATTTGAAGTATGCGGTTGAGGTGATATTGCGTATGCCGACCAAGAAATCAGCTAAGCTGTTAAGTGCGGTCGAAGAGGAACGCGCAGTAGCAATATCGCGGGCGATCACTGCTCTAAAACCGGCCCAATAACCGTGCTTATTAATAAATTTTTTGTTTTGTAGCAGTAATGACGAGGTGTGATTGTGGAAAATTCTGTAGTGGCTTTGCTCTCAACGCCAGCCGCAAATAAAACTCTAGTTCGCAGTGGATCGACTTCGGTTCAGAGAAATGCTGACGCTGATTTTAACGGGGTTCTTGCTCGAGAAGAGGAGAAGGTTTTAGTTGATAACAGTCGCGATGAGAAGCCGGTCGAAAAGGTCAAAACAAAATCTGCAGATAAACCGGAGACTGATGGTGAAAAGTCAGATGACAATTTTACGGTAAATCGGTCGGATGATGAAGAAACTTCGGTCTCCGGTGGTGAGCAAGCGGTTGTTGCCAATGTTCAGGAAACTGAACCAGTAGAAAAACAGATTAAAGAGACTAACTCGACTGTTGCTGAGACCTCCGACAGTATTACGGACAAACTCTTTTCAGAGACTGCAGATCTCGCTAAAGCAGCAGACAATTTTAAGCCAGGGGGGGGAGTGGCCCCCGCTCTGGTTGAAGATGCTTCTGTATCGTTAACCGGTACGGGAGTTGTAGAGTCGATTTCTTCTGAAGCTGAGGGGTTTGCAGTGGATTCCTCGGTTGTGGTTGAAGCAGAAGTTGCGAGTGACGTTGGCGTTGGAGTCGGAGTTAAGGTTGATGATATGGTTGCGTCACAACTTCAACCCAGGACAAAAGGCACTTCTGATAGCCTGTTTAAGGTGGCTGCTGATGTTAAGTTAGTTAGTGATAGCAGTTTTAGGGCAGAGAAGACCTCTGTCGACCAAGGCATACGGGTTGCGGAAGAGCTGGTTGCCGCTGAGGGTGAAGTGGATTTTTCTGGGGTCGAATTTGCGGCTGAAGATACTGAATCTTCAGCTGAGTTTCAGGGGGCCGAGATTATGTCGTCTGGGAAGCCGGTTGCAGGTTCGCCTGAGCTGGTCATACAGAACCCTGTGGTGGATAATATTCGACCGGAAGCTAGCATTGGTTCAGCAAAGATTGGGGCGGTCAAGGCCAGTAATATTGATTCATTATCTGTTGGGCGCCTGATTGATGAGATTCCTAAAGATGTAGAGATTAGTGTGAAGAGTGAGGTTGTAGTTTCTGACGACAATCTAAAGCGTAGGTTGGCTTATTCTGAGCGGAACACACGTAGCAATCAACCATCTGTCAGTGATACCGGGACGGTTCACCTGCAGGGAAGAGCTCGTGAAAGCCAGGTCTCTTTGCTTCAGGGGGAGACTGGTCATAAGGGGACTTTTGGGCCTGAAGTTGAGCCAGATGTTAAACCAGCTTTTGGTGAAAGTGCGAAATCAGTCAGTGCCGAGCATTCGAGTCAGTTTCTATCAGCCCAGCGGGAGTCGGCCGGAAAGGCAGTTCAGGATAGTAGTGGCAATCTTGGCAAAGCCTCGGAGCAGGTAGTTGTGAATGCTGATACAACTAATCAAGTTTTGTTGAAAAAGAGTGACAGCTTGACACTGTCAAGGCCACTTCCGATTAGTGATGAGCATCTTTTAGATCAGATTCAGTCTGGTTTAAGTCGTCAGGTGAAAGGTCAGCAGACCGTGACGATTAAACTTTGGCCTGAACATTTGGGCCGTGTCGATGTGAAACTGGTTATGAATAAACAGCAACTGACTGCGACTTTCTTGGTCGAACAATCTGAGGTCAAAGATGCAATGTTGCGTAAAATTGATACCCTGCGTGAGAGTTTGGGTCTACGTGGTATTGATGCTAAGGATATCGAAATTAAAGTGACTCCATCAAAATCTGGAGATGGTGCGTCATTGATGGCAGACAACCAGCAGCATAATAGCGATAGTGCCTGGCGTCAGTTTAACCAAGGTGGTTTTACGAATGATAATTTCGGCTCGCAGTCGGGTTGGGCAGAAGATGGCACAGAGGGTGAGCTTACGACCGCGGCTGATATACTTGAGGGGGTTATTCCTCAGGCTGAAAGTGGAATAAATCCGGGATCACTTCATATAACCGCTTAATATTTACTTAAAAATTTGAGGTAATTGTTATGACAATGTTTAATCCGACGGTTGGGGTTGTTGATAGTGCCAGCTATGTTGAGCCTTTTGCTCCGCCAGCAGAAGAAAAAGATGATCTTGGTATGGATGCATTTCTTCTGCTTTTGGTCGAGCAACTTAAAAATCAGGATCCGCTTGAACCTATGGATGGTACTGACTTTACGGCTCAGTTAGCCCAGTTTAGTTCGCTGGAACAGCAGACCGCAACGAATGACAATCTGATGCTTTTGCAGGACTATTCTGCAACCTTGAATCGTTTGGGTGCCCTCGATATGATCGACAAGACTGTGGAGTATGATGGTTCAGGCTCAGGTTCAGCCACGATAAGTGGTGATGGTCAACCGATCTCATTGGATTTTGAGTTGGTTGATAGTGCCAATGAGGTGGTTATCGATATCTACAACAGTGCTGGTGGCCGGGTGGCTACGTTGGAGCTGGGCTACTTTGATTTGGGTAATCAGAGTTACAACTGGAATGGTAAAGATGACAATGGCAACAGTTTTCCCGTCGGGGATTACACCTTCAACATAACCGCTCGGGATGAGTTGGGGGAGATTGTGAGCTCCGTTGTTAATGGTAGTGGCAAGGTTCAGGGCATTGAAACTGATCCGAAAAATGGTAACACCGTGTTGGTTTTGAGCGATGGTACACGGGTTGGAATTGATCAAGTGCTCGGAGTTAAAGGGGGCGCTTGATAACTCTAACGCGAGGGTTGTCCGTAAGTTGCTGAAATGAACAATTTTAGATCTTAAACTAAATACATATTTTAAATCAATTTAACTATTCAGATAAACAGGAGGCGGTTATGGCTCTTACATCTCTTTACGCTGGAATCAGCGGTCTTAATGTCAACAGCGATGCAATTTCATTGATTGGTAATAATATTGCCAATAGTAATACTATTGGTTTTAAGTCTGGCCGGATTCAGTTCAAGGATATCGTTAGCAGCAGCTTAGGTGGCGGTTCTGCGGGGCAGATCGGGCGTGGGGCAACTACAGGTGGCATCAGTACCTTATTTACTCAGAGTTCATTCGAAACTACAACTCGTGGTACTGATCTGGCAATTGACGGTGACGGTTTCTTTATCGTTGCGGATGGTGGTACCAACTTCTACACTCGGGCCGGGGATTTTACCTTCGATAAAGACGGTCTGATGGTTAATAGCAGTAATCTCACGGTACAAGGCTGGGAGGTTACTGAAGATGGTAACACCGCTGGTGATATCGGTGATATCAATGTTTCAGATGTTTCATCCTCAAGCAAGCCGACAGCAGAGGTGAGTTTGGGGGCGAACCTTGATTCTACTTCAGAGACGAAATTTGTTCTGAATGACTACAATAACCGGTTTGTTTTGGATGCTGGTGGCACTCAGCCTATCGTTGTTAATTTGATAAATGGCACATATACGGGTGAAACTTTAGCTAATGAGTTGCAGGCCAAGATCCAGAACGACCCTAATTTTGATACCGCTACGACAACGGTGGGTGGGGGTGTGTCATCTCCTTCGGATTTTACTGTTACCTACAGTAAGGTGACTGGTAAATTTACGTTTACCAACAATACCGGTGATCCTGTAACTCTTGATATGACTACAAATTCTGGCGCTTCTCTGGATATGTCGATGCGTGAATTACTCGGTATAGAGATTAAAGACAGAGATGCCAGTGGTGCGGTTGATTCTGCTGACAATGTTACTATAATCAATGGAAGTAATTTTATTTCGGATGAGCTTCCTCGTTTGAGCGATAAACTTTATTACGTAAATAATAATAATAATACTATAATCTTTAATGTTGGCGGGACTGAGTATCAGGCCAGTATCACAGTTCAGGCCGATCCTTACTCTTCGCTGTTTGCTGCAGATGGTTCGTCCGGCAAAGTACCGGCTTCTGACTCAATGGCTGTGGCTCTGGCAGCTGCTTTGAATAGCGCAACTGAGACAGCTACAGGGAATCCTTTGAATACTG
>DAOWHJ010000170.1 GCA_030641485.1 Pseudomonadota bacterium | reverse complement strand
GGAGGTTCCACCCGTTCCCATCCCGAACACGGAAGTTAAGCTCTTTTGCGCCGATGATACTGCCTTGCGTGGGAAAGTAGGTCGTTGCCAGGAATTTTTTTTAAGCCCCGATAGTCTAACGACTGTCGGGGCTTTTTTTTGTCTGCCAATAAAGACCAGTTTAGTCACATCTTCGACTGGATTAAAGTAATTATAACCTTCGTTTTTATTGCTTTAATCCGGTTTTCTGCCTGGGCTCTAGATATACACCGTCTACAATTCTGATTTCACACATCAGCCATTTCCTGTATGCATTACCCGTGTTTACCTTTAACTTTCCCTAAAATAACCCGACAAAACATCTATTTCACGTAGATGTTTTGTCGGGTTATTTTAGGGGTTTTTTTGTTTTTGCTTTAGGTGTATTTAAGGATTATATTAGGAGTGTTAAGTAGTCATAAATAGGAGAAATTTCCATGATCAAACTAAGTAACATTAAAATGAAGCCAAAATTGATGGGACTTTTTCTTATGGTTGGCCTGATTCCGCTTATAATAGTTGGGATCTGGAGCAGTCAACAGGCATCTAAGGCGTTGATGCGGCAGTCATTCAATCAGTTAAACAGTGTCGGTAGTATCAAGAAGGCGCAGATTGAAAAATATTTTGCTGAACGTCAGGGCGATATGGGGGTGTTGGTCGACACTGTGGGCGCATTGCGAGATGGTGCCTTCAGAAGCCTTGATGCAGTTCATGATGCCCGAATGGCGCAGCTTCATCAGTACTTTGATGAAGCTCTTAATGGTATTGATATTCTGGCCCAAAGTCAGGATGTCGAGGAGCTCTATAATCAATTGCTTGATTACCATAACCGAACCAAGGTTCAACCTGATGGCCCTTATGATGTGAATACGGCTGAGTATGAAAATATCTGGTCGCATTACGGCAAACAGATCCAACTCTTCCAGGAAACCTTTGGTTTTTACGATGTCTTTATGATCTGTGCCGCTCATGGTCATGTCATGTATTCGACGGCTAAGGAGTCGGATCTCGGTACCAACCTGCATAACGGTCCGTATCGGGACTCCGGCCTTAATAAAATTTGGGATAAGACGATCAAAAACCGTAAACGCTCAGTTGTTGATTTTAGTCCCTATGCTCCAAGTAACGGTGAACCGGCCGCTTTTGTTGGAGTGCCGCTTTTTTTGGGTGATCAGCTGCGCGGTGTCATGGTGGTTCAGCTTTCACCGGATCGTATTAATGAGATTATGTCTCTTAGAACCGGTCTCGGAAAAACCGGGGAGTCCTATCTGGTTGGCCCGGATTATTTGATGCGTTCCGACTCCTATCTGGACCCTGTAAATCGTTCCCTTAAAGCCTCTTTTGCTAACCCTGACAAAGGTCAAGTTGATACCGATGCCGTTAGAAATGCTCTAGCGGGTACTGACGGTGAGGATGTAATTCTTGACTATAACGGCAACCCCGTACTCTCAGTTTTTGCCCCTTTTAAGGTGATGGATCTAACCTGGGCGATTATTGCGGAGATGGACATGGCCGAGGCCTTCAGTCCGGTAGATGAGCAGGGCAAGGAATTTTATGCTAAATATATTGAAAAATATGGCTATTACGATCTTTTTCTGATCGATTCCAGTGGTTATGTTTTCTATACCGTAACCAAGGAGGCCGATTATCAAACCAACATGGTGGCGGGTAAATATGCAAGTTCTAATCTCGGAGAACTAACTCGAACTGTACTCAAAACCAAGCAGTATGGGGTTGTCGATTTCAAGCCTTATGCGCCGTCAAATGGGACTCCGGCCGCTTTTATCGCTCAGCCGGTTGTTGATAGCCATGATAATGAACTCGAGATGATTATTGCTATGCAGTTGCCTCTGGAGGGGATCAACCACATCATGCAACTTCGCGAGGGTTTGGGGGATACCGGTGAAGCTTATCTGGTCGGACCGGACAAACTGATGCGCTCGGATTCGTTTCTCGATAAAGATGGCCATTCAGTGACGGCTTCCTTTGCTGGTACCGTTGAGCAGAACGGGGTTGATACTGAGGCGTCCCGCCGGGCCTTGAACGGTGAGAGTGGGGCTCAGGTAATTATGGATTATAATGGAAATCCGGTGCTTTCAGCCTACACACCGGTGCAAGTAGGCAGTTTTACTTGGGCTTTGTTGGCTGAAATTGACGAAGCTGAAGTTCAGGCACCGATTAAGTCAATTATTATGTCTATCACGCTTATTGCCTGTGTGATTGCAGTATTGGTTGCGTTGTTGGCTTTCTTGGTTGCCCGACAGATAGCCCTGCCGTTGGCAAAAGCGGTTGCTTTTGCCAAGACCCTATCGGAAAAAGATCTGACCCAAAAGCTTGAAATTAATCAAAAGGATGAAATCGGGATTTTGGGACTCGCCCTGAATGAGATGGCGGAAAATTTATCTGTCATAATTAAGAATATTGCAGAAAAATCTGAGGATGTGGCGGATGCCTCCCATGAACTGGCCGAAAATTCAACGGCTATGAGTCAGGGGGCTGAGCAAACATCAGACAAATCAAATCTTGTCGCCGCCGCGTCGGAAGAGATGTCGACCAATATGAATACGGTTGCTGCCGCCATGGAGGAGACTACCACCAACACCAATATGGTGGCCGCTTCATCTGAAGAGATGAGTTCAACTATCGCCGAGATTGCGGAAAATACGGCCCGGGTTGATCAGGCTGTTCGCAATTCGGTAACTCAGGCGCAAAGTGCCTCGGAGCGGGTGGCCGAACTTGAAAAATCTGCTTTTGAGATTAATAAGGTCACTGAGGTGATTGCCGGAATCTCATCTCAAACTAATCTCTTGGCCTTAAATGCCACTATTGAGGCCGCCCGAGCTGGGGAAGCCGGCAGAGGGTTTGCTGTCGTTGCCACTGAGATTAAGGCTTTGGCGGGGCAGACTGCGGCTGCGACCGAAGAGATTACTAAGGAGATCAACGATATCCAACAGTCAACCCAGGTGACGATCAAAGATATCAAAGAGATAGCTTCGACCATAAATGAGATCAGTGAAATGATTACGACAATTTCGGCGGCGGTCGAGGAACAGTCGGTAACCACCCGTGAGATGGCAGGCAGTGTGGCTCAGACCTCTCAGGCAATTGTTGAAGTCAATGAGAATATAGGTCAGGCTTCATCTGCGATTCAGGAAATTACGCTTGATATCACTTCAGTCAGTGGGATTTCGACTGAGATGCTCGACAACAGTAGCAAAGTTAAAGGAGGTTCCACGACCCTTTCTGAGATTGCTAAAGAACTTAAAAAAGTGGTTAATACGTTTAAGGTTTGATTGCTAAGTGCTCATTGCGAGGAAGACCTATGTCTCATTGTTTTCATGAAAGTTCAAACTCTACCAAGCAATTCATGAGATTGTCTCTATTGCTCTTACTCATGTTTTTGCCGGTGACGATTTTTGCGGCGTCCATAGAGCAAGTCTCGGTGGTTTATTGTCGAGATATTGAACCCTTCGAATACACCGATAAACAAGGCAATCCCAGTGGTTTGATTATTGATTTTTGGGAGCTGTGGTCGAAAAAAACTGGAATTGCCGTAGATTTTGTTGCGGCTTCCTGGAATCAGACACTTCAGCTGGTGAAAGATGGTAAAGTTGACGCCCACGCAGGGCTCTTTTATAGCGATGAACGATCTCGGTATCTTGAGTATGGCTCAATTTTATCAAAAACCAGTACAAATATTTTTGTTCATAAATCGATCACCATTCCTGATGATGTAACGCAACTGGCGGCATATCGTATTGGCGTTATCGAAAAAGATTTCGTCGAAGGTTACCTGAAAGAGCAACTTGAACCAAGTGCCATTATCGGTTATCCGGATTACCAGTCACTGATGGCAGATATTAAGAGTGAACAATTAAAGGTCTTTGCCGCCGATACACCAACCGGACTTTATTATTTGGCAGCAAATAATATGCTGGCGCTTTTCCATTACCGGCAGAGTACTCCTCTTTATCAAAGTGATTGGTACGTCGCCACAACTAAAGGCAAAACTGAGCTTTTATCGGTGATTAATGCGGGTATGGAACAAATTACCGCAGCCGAGCGTAAAAAGATTGCCCGCCGCTGGATATCGGGAAAGCCTGTGGATGTTTCAGATGATCTGGTAATTGCAATATCCAGCAATTATCCACCGTTATCAACGATTGGCACTGATGGAGAGCCCCTTGGTTATCTTATTGATCTTTGGCAGGAGTGGTCAAAGGAGACGGGTAAAAGTATTCGTTTTCGGCCGTCGTCATGGGCGAATTCTATCCTTGCGGTAAAATCTGGTGAAGCGGATATCCATTTTGGTCTCTTTACATCGCGTCAACGAAGTACCTGGCTCGCGTTCTCCAAGCCTCTATTTCCGATAGAGAGTGCTCTCTATTATCGGATCGAATCTGGAAAATCGGTGGCTCTAGAAAATCTAGCGGGTAAGAAAGTCGGGGTCATTCAGGGCTATTTTCAGGAAGACTATCTGCGCAAAAACTATCCCGCCATAGATGTAACCACTTTTATTGATATAGAAGGTCTGCTGATTGCGCTTCTGCAGAGGAAGGTGGCGGCTGTAGTCAGTGAAAAACCCGAAATGGAAAGTTTTTTACACCGTTTTGGGGTTCAGGGTGCAATTACTGTGGGCGAAACCTTATTTAGTAATGAAGTTCATGCCGGAATCCTGCTCGGCAATGATGACCTACTGGCTCTTGTTGATCAGGGTTTTGCCAAAATTTCTGCCGACAGATATAGCGCCATAAAAAACCGTTGGTTCAAAGAGCAGAAAAACTGGACTATACTGCTCTGTTGGAGCATGGCGGCGGCCTCATTTTTTCTGTTGGTTTTCATTTTGATAATTCTGCGCAATCGGATGCTCGGGCGGGAGATAGCTAAACGTAAAGAGATTGAGCAAGCTCTGGTTCAGGCCAAATTAGAGGCCGAAGCGGCGAATAAGGCAAAATCCGAATTTTTGGCTAATATGAGCCACGAAATTCGGACCCCGATGAATGCTGTCATCGGGATGACTGGACTTGCCCTTGACACCGAACTTACCGATGAACAGTACGGCTATTTGCGAACGGTTCAAGACGCTGGCTCAAGCTTGCTGGGCTTATTAAATGATATCCTGGATTTTTCCAAGATTGAGGCGAATCAGCTTAATCTCGAGGAACATCCCTTTGATCTTCTGGAAAGCATCGAACAAACGGCTCGTATTCTTATGCCAAAAGTCAGGGCCAAGGGGGTTGAACTGTTGGTTGATTTGCCGGCGACCGTGCCTTGTGCTTTGATTGGTGATCAGATGCGCTTGCGCCAGATTATTTTTAATCTAATCGGCAATAGCATTAAGTTTACCCAGCAAGGGTATATCTGTATCTCCTGTCGGGTTGAATCCCACACTGAAAATGACCTCCTGCTTCATTTCAGTGTGCAGGATACCGGTATCGGTATCAAGACCGAAAAACAGGCCGCTATTTTTAACAGATTCACCCAGGTAGAT
The DNA here is from genome assembly GCA_030641485.1 of Pseudomonadota bacterium. GTDB lineage: Bacteria > Desulfobacterota > Anaeroferrophillalia > Anaeroferrophillales > Tharpellaceae > Tharpella. Next base: position 4,450 of record DAOWHJ010000170.1, on the reverse strand, counting down.
AATTCGGTCGCCAGACTTCATGGTGGTAGCGGTCTGGGGTTGTCAATCAGTCAGAAACTTACCGAATTAATGGGCGGTGAAATTTGGCTGGAAAGTACCCCTGGCGTGGGCACGACCTTTCATTTTACGGCCAGATTCAAACAAGAAACTACCCTAGGTATGGAGGATCAACGGCCTTGGCCGGACTCGGCCTCTACCCCGATCCTGCTGATTGGTGATAATCACAAGCAGCGACAAATTGTTAAAGAAATTTTGTCATCCTGGTCATTTCCTGTAAAAGAAGAGCGTGATTGGAGCCTCGGCCAAGTCGCTATTCGTAATGCTCAGGCCGATAACACTCCATTTAAAATCATTGTTATAGATCAGGATATGACCGCAAACAAAGTGCAAGCTCTGCTGCACGAGCTCAATGAAGAAATTGATCTCGAGCAGACCAAGGTAATTTTTCTCACCCCGGAAATTAATCCGCAATTGTGCAAAGAGTATAAATCGCATCTTAGTACATTCTGCCTGCTTAAACCGATAACTAGGCGCAACTTGCAGATGCAGATGAGCCGGGTTTTTAGCGGTAAAACCTGTGCCTTGGTCAGTTCCGAGAGACTGCCTAAGCCGGGAAATGGTGTCCGCAACAACCATTTAGGACTCAATATTCTTTTGGTTGACGATAGTGATTTAAATCTTGTGCTTGCCAAAACCATTCTTGAAAAAGGCGGATATTCTGTGAGCTCTGCAAATAACGGTATCGAAGCCCTTGATTTGTTGGCCGTTAAAGAGTTCGACTTAGTTCTGATGGATGTGCAAATGCCTGAGATGGACGGTTTTAGAACGACCCAACTTATTCGGCAATGTGAACAGGGTGAATGTGAGGAGGGTGAGTATTATGACTTACTGTGTCGGGTTTCCCCGCGCCTTAAAGGAAAGCATCTGCCGGTAATCGCCATGACAGCCCATGCCATGACTGGAGACAAAGAGCAGTGCCTCAAGGTCGGTATGGATGATTATCTCACTAAACCCTTTCAACCTGAAGATGTATTTAATGCAATTGCGAGGGTTGCCGGAGAAGCTTTGCCGCCACAACCGCCGGTAGTTACTACCAACCCGGAAGATAAAATTAAAGTCAGTGACCCGGGGTCTAATTTAATTTTAGAAATTCAGCGCCACCTTGCAGACAATTATGAACTCTCTCCAGAACAGATCGAAACCATGTTGGAAGCTGGTCGAAAGTCAATAATAAAAGAGCTGCATAATATGGATGAAGCTCTTTCACAAAACAACTTAGAGTCTATAAGTTTTTCTGCCCATAGCCTTAAAGGCGTGTTAAGTAATATGGGACTTCTTTACTGGGCTGATATTGCCTTTAGTTTAGAAACTTGTCAGGAATCAGCCAATGAAAACTCGGCGATTACATTGGCTGATCAAGTGAAGAAATTGCAGAAGGGGTTGGCTCAGTTGTTAGTATAGCAGTGTTAGAACCCCTTAAACTTGTTGGAATGAATGTGAAGATGGTGGTCTTGCAAAGATGATCCTAAAAAATGAAAAGATGCGGATTTTGTTGGTTGATGATGAACCTATCAACATCTCTATTTTGGCCAATATCCTTGAACGTGACCATGAAATTGTGGTTGCCATGAATGGTAAAAGCTGTCTTGAGTTGGTTAACTCAAAAAATCCGCCGGATTTGATTTTGCTTGATATCATGATGCCGGAGATGGATGGTCATGAGGTCATAATATCTTTGCAGGCTGATGTCAAAACCCGGGATATCCCGATAATTTTTATTTCAGCCTTGGCGACAGCTGAAGATGAAAGCCTTGGCCTTGCCCTAGGCGCGGTCGACTACATTACCAAGCCCTTTAATAATGCCATTATCAAGGCTCGAGTAACAACTCATCTCAAGTTGAAAAAACAACGGGAAATAATGATTCAGCAGCAGCAGGAACTGCAAAAGGCTGACAAACTCAAAGCTTTTGAAGTTATGGCCGGGGGGCTTGCGCATGATTTCAACAATCTGCTAACCTCAATAATTGGTAACCTTGAGCTGGCAATGATGGATCTTCAACCGGAAGAGGAAACTTACAAATCACTGGAAAATGCATTATGTCCATCTCTGTTAGCCAAAGACCTGGCGGCAAAATTTTTGACAATCTCCCAAGGATACCAGGTCAAAGGGGAAAGGCTTCAATTGGAAAAGACTATTAACCAGGTTGTGAAATCGATGCCAACGGTGGCTGATATCAAGTTTGAGATCAAGATTTCCGACCCCACCTGGACTCTGAAGGCTGCCCAGGTTCATATTGTTCAACTTTTGAAAAATATTTTGCTCAATAGTCAGGAAGCAATGCCCGCCGGCGGCACCATAAGCATTACCGTCAGTAGCTGTCCTGATGGCTTAAAAGAGCATTTAAGCCTGACTGGGGGTTCATATCTGAAGATCTCAGTGCGAGATCAAGGTGAAGGGATCTCGGCTGAAAATTACCCGAAAATCTTCGACCCATATTTTTCGACTAAACCGATGGGTGTCCAAAAAGGTATGGGTCTGGGGCTGACAATCTGCCACTCGATCATAAAAAAACACCAGGGTCAGCTTGAAATAAAATCAGTTCCCGGTCAGGGCACTGTGGTTGAAATCTACCTACCTTTAATAGGAGAAGTAAAATGATTAAAAAAAGAATGATTTGCGTGATTGTTCTATTTGTAATTTCATTGTCAGGGGCACAAGCCTCCGATTATACCCCTTTTGTCAAAAAAGCGGCTACGATTAAGACGCTGAAACAGCTACAGGCCGGCGGTTTGGTGCTTTATATGCGGCATGGGCCAACCGATACTTCGCGTCCCGATCGAGTGCCCCGGGTCGATCTTAACGATTGTTCGACCCAGAGACCGCTTACCGAGGCCGGGAGGGCTGAGGCCGCAGCTGTGGGGCAAGCTCTGCGTCAGGCCGATATCCCGATTGGAACAGTTCTGGCCAGCCCGATGTGTAGAGCCCGGGAATCGGCAATCGCAGCTTTTGCTGAAGATCCTGAAATAAACCATGATCTGATGTATACATCTAACCTGACCAGTCAGGAAAAGGTGCCTAAAATTAAGACCCTGCGTCGACTCCTCTCAACTCCGGTAGCCGCAGGAACTAACCTGGTGTTAGTCGCTCATGCCCCGAATTTGATGGATGTGATGGGCTATTTCGTTAAGCCGGAAGCCACTGTCGTGGTCTTTCGGCCGTTAGGTAAACAGGGTTTTGAATACCTTGGCTCTATTGAACCGCAACAGTGGCAGGGACTTCTGGATAAGTTAGGAGAATAACCGATGTCAATTTGCGCAAGAGATGAACCGGCTTTGCCAGCTAAATCGAAACAGACCCTGCTTTGGCTCTTTCTCCTGCCGATAGTTATGGTTGCCCTGGTCACGTCGTTGATTAACCTCTGGTCGTTAAATACCCTGAATGAGCGCAACTATACCCGGGCTGAAATTACCCAGAAGTATTTCGTACTCCTGCTTGAGACCGCGCAACTGGGCCGGGATATGGCCGACACCCATCTTTTGGCAACCGACAGTTTGAACAAAGCAGTAGCGGGTGCACTGGACGAAGGGGCGCTTTACCTGATCCATTCCAAACTGGTTGATGCGCTGGCTGAACTCGGTGAGAAAACCAAACTCCTGTCTGAAAGGTCGGAAGTTGCAAGCTGGGCCCAAGGTGATGCCCAAGTTATGGTTGAAGATTTTGATTACTATCGAAACTTCATGGTCATGGCCACCGATATTGCGGCGATTGAGCCGCAAACGGCCAAACTTTATATAGGCAAGGCCAGAGATCTTTTCATGGATATGGTTAAATGTCGCCAGGCTATCTCTGCAATCCTCACTGAAAATGCTCAGCAACAAAATCTGGCCAATCGGCAATCTATGGTTAAAATTTTCCAACAGGTGATGAGGGTCAGCATATTAGGTTTACTGGTAATGTTGCTGGTCTCGATTTTCCTGTCTCAGCTACTGAGTCGATGGCTGAGTCGGATTATTGATGCCCTTAGATATCTGGCCCAAACCCAAGCAACAGCAAAGGTTCTGCCCGAGATGGAACTGATGCAAAAACAGGGGGTTGGTGAATTTAAAGAGATGGCGGGAGCCGTACTCGTTTTTCGTCAAGCGATTCAAGAGCGTTACGCCGCAGAAGCCAAACTCAAAGCCTACCAAGATAGTCTCGAAGATTTGGTGTACGAGCGGACCTCGGAGCTGACCCTCACTGCCGAGCGCTTGCAAAAAGCCCAGAAGATCGCCCATTTGGGCAGTTGGGAATGGCATGTCAGCAATAATGAAATTCTCTGGTCAGATGAAGTCTATCGTATCTACGGTCTTAACCCTGAGGGCAAAAAGATTGATTTTAAAACATCTACCAGTATGGTCCATTTTGATGATCGCAGCGCTGTTAATCAGATCTTGAGTAAGGCTCTTAATT
>DAOWHJ010000133.1 GCA_030641485.1 Pseudomonadota bacterium | reverse complement strand
GATGGTTTAGTCGTAATTGCTGGTGATATTTACAATGGGGTTGAATCTTTAGCCCTGTCATCGACTGAGCTTGGTGCGATCTCTGAAACCCTTAAGGATGCCTCTGGTAATGCCTCGGCCAAGAGTAATACCGTAGCCGCTGCAGCTGAGGAGATGAGCGTTAATATGGGTTCGGTCTCGAGTGCCTCTGAGACCACTGCCGAAAATGTTAACATGGTGGCTGCTGCGGCTGAGGAGATGACTTCGACGGTTGGTGAAATTGCCCAACATACCGAAAAAACCCGTTTAATAACTCAGGCGGCTGTGGATCGGGCGCGTCAGGCTTCGGTGAAAATTGACGAACTCGGTCGCTCAGCTGAAGAAGTCGGCAAGGTAACTTCGGTTATTAGCGAGATCTCGGAGCAGACTAATCTTTTAGCCTTGAATGCAACAATTGAGGCGGCGCGAGCTGGCGAGGCCGGTAAGGGTTTTGCTGTGGTTGCTAATGAAATCAAAGAGCTTGCGCGTCAGACGGCTGAGGCGACTCAGGATATTAGTAGTATTATTGGAGATATCCAAGGGGCAACCGAGGATACGGTTGCTGAAATTCGTGAAGTAACCAAAGTTATTGAGGAAGTTAGTGAGCTTGTGACCACAGTTGCTGCTGCCATCGAAGAGCAGTCGGCAACGACTCGGGAAATTGCTGGTAATGTCGCCCAGGCTTCGCAGGGGATTGCTGAGATTAATGAGAATATAGCCCAGAGTTCAACGGTTGCAGGTGAAATCTCATCCGATATTTCTGAGGTTAGCCTGATGGCTGATGACCTGACTGAGAGTAGCTCTCAGGTTAACGGCAACGCCAGAGACTTGGGTGCCTTAAGTGAGCGTTTGCGTGAGATCGTGTTGCGTTTTAAGCTCGATAAGGACTCCGCTTCATCTCTGACATCGACGAACATCTCGGCTAAATCGGGTACTGAGGTTGGTGATTTGATGCCCTGGAGCGACAGTTTTGTTAATGGTGTAGCTGAATTTGATAATCAGCACAAGCGTTTGGTTGAACTTGTTAATCAGTTCTATAAAGAAATGAAACTCGGGCATGGTAATGACCTGGTAGTTAACATGCTGGATGAGTTGGTTCAATATACGGTCAATCATTTTGCCGATGAGGAGAAATTGATGCTTGAGCATCAATTTCCAGATTATGACAGCCATGCAGTAATTCATCGTGATTTAGTTGCTAAGGTCGTTGACTTTCAAAAACAGTTTAAGGCTGGTAAATCTACAGTCTCACTTGAGCTTTTAGAGTTCTTGAAAGACTGGCTCATTGGTCACATTAAAGGGGTTGACCGTAAATATGGACCGTTCTTTAATGGTAAGGGCGTCTACTAAGTGAGTTGCATCATTGAGACCGGTAAAACTTAAGCTCCTTGCGGGTGAAAATGACCTAAATAGATCTGCTGGCTAACTTGCCAGTAGGCTGGCTGATTGTCAGATAACACATTAGAAACAGAAGAATATTCTATCTTGAGAGCGGGCCCATAGGGTCCGCTCTTTTTTGGTATGAAGTATGCAATTGGCTCTTGACAAAGGTCTCGTGCTTATGTTAACAAGCTCCGCGCTTAAACTTGAGTGATTAGTGTCTCACAGGTTGTTATCCTGTTTTTTTAGCAAGGTAACGTCCTGAGTAAGAATCACGAAATTTGTGGGTGTGCCCCGCATGAGCGCTTGATTTATATCGAGTTATAGCAGTTGCGAGATTATATTTTATACGTTTTGTGGGTGGAAAAGGGCTTCGGCCTTATGTGTTGTGTTAACCGAGCCTTATAAGTTTTACCTGGAATAGAGGGAAGAAAGGTTATGCTGAATTCTTTTGATGTCTTGATCATCGGCTTAAGTTTAGTGCTTTTGCTTGTTGGCAGTGCCAGAAAGATTGCCCGCTGGCGGGTGGGAGAGCCTGAAGTTCGGGATGGAAATGCGGGTAAGCGTTTTGCGTCGATGTTTGCGTCGGTCGTCGGTCATGACCGGATACTCGAAGAAGCAGTCCCTGGTTACATGCACGTATTTCTTTTTTTCGGCTTCTTCATCCCATTCATTTTTGTGGTCTTCGCCCAGCTTCACGTTGCCACCCTGACTCCAGCCGCAGCCGGGGGAATTTCGCTCATTTTAGACCTGGTCGGGGGCTTGGCCCTGGTCGGTTTGTTGATGGCAATCTACCGCCGTTACGCACTTAGTCCAGATCGTCTTGACGAACAGGGCAACGCTGATGGTCTCCTTCTTATCGGACTCCTTTTTATCATTGTGAGTGGTTTTGTGGTTGAGGGTTTAAGGCTTGCAGTGACCACTCCTGAAGGAACCTGGTTCGCACCTTTGGGGTCACTGATTGCATTCGTTCTCGCCCCTTTTGGTCCCAAGGTTGATGCCCAGGTAATTGTTTGGGTTTGGCGTCTCCATTTTTATGCCATTCTGTTGCTTATCGCAACCATGCCATACTCCAAACTTTTTCATGTGATTTCAGGTATTCTCAACAACTATTATCGCTCTAACAAACCCAAAGGCGTAGTTAGCCTGCTTGATATCGAAAACTCCGAGACCTTCGGGGTTGCCCATGTCCATCAATTTACTTGGAAGCAACTTATGGATTCAGATGCCTGTATCCGCTGCGGTCGCTGTCAGGATAATTGCCCGGCCTATTTAACCGAAAAACCCCTGACTCCGAAAAAACTGATTCAGGATATCCGCGAGTGTCTTTACGATAAGAGTAAGCAGATTGCGAAATGTAAAGAGAGTGGTGAAGATATTACCTGGGGACTTCCTGATGAGGAGAAGGCTCTGTTTGGTGGTTATCTTACCGATGATCAAATTTGGTCATGTACTACCTGTCGCGCCTGTATGGAGGTTTGTCCGATGTATGTCGAGCATGTCGACAAGATCGTAGACCTAAGGCGCAACCTGGTTCTGATGGAGAGTAGTTTTCCGGCCGAGGTTCAGACTGTATTTAAGAATTTTGAGAACAACAGTAACCCTTGGGGGTTAGGTTGGGCTGATCGCGGCAACTGGGCGAAAGAAGCTGCCGGAGTCACGACTATGGCTGAAAACGCCGATGTTGACTATCTCCTCTGGATTGGTTGCTCTGGCTCCTTTGATGATCGTTACAAGAAAGTGACAAACTCTCTCGTCAAAGTTATGCAGGCGGCCGGGGTCTCCTTTTCAATTTTAGGTTCGGAAGAAAAATGCTGCGGTGACTCGGCTCGTAAGATGGGGAATGAGTACCTCTATCAGACGTTGGCAATGGAGAACATCGAAACTATGAACGGCTATGGGGTTAAGAACATCGTCGTTATGTGTCCTCATGGTTACAATACTTTGAAAAAGGACTACAAACAGCTTGGTGGTGACTATAATGTTATCCATCATACCGAATTGATTAAACAGTTGCTGGATGATGGTCGGATTGAATTAAAACGGCCACTGCCAGCCAGAGCGGTTTATCATGACTCCTGTTATCTTGGCCGCTATAATGATATTTATACTCAGCCTCGGGAAATCCTCCAGGAGGTTCAGGGACTTGAGCTCGTAGAGATGGATCGTAATAATAAACGTGGGTTCTGTTGTGGGGCTGGCGGCGGTCGCATGTGGATGGAAGAGACCTTGGGGAATGCCAAAATTAATGACAACCGAGTGGCCCAGGCCTTGGAAAAGGAACCTGAGGTTGCAGTTACGGCCTGTCCTTTCTGTATGGTTATGTTTGAGGATGGTCTGAAATTCCACGACCGTGAAATGGATGTGAAGGTTATGGACGTGGTTGAGATTGTAGCTGAAGCCCTGGAGGTTACAGGATGAAGAGAATGATTAATAGACATGTTCAGCCGGTAGCTCCTGGACAAGGTTTCTCTGTTATCGGGAAACTTAACTTTATCGGGTTGCTACTTCTGGTCGGACTCCTCAGTGCGAGTTCGGTTCCAGCCTCAGTCAGTCATGGTCCGGTGGTGGTTCAGGCGACCGGGTCTGTGGACAGTGAGCTCTTGCCGATTCCGGTAGAGGTGTCCAAACCACGCACCAATGAAGAGTGTATTAAATGTCATAAAGAGCCGAATCTAACCTCCGGCCGCCTTGATGGTTCTGTGGCTAACCTTCACATTGTGTATGATCTCTTCAAAGAGACCTTACATGGTCAGAAGTTAGAGTGTATTGACTGTCATGAAGATGCAGCAGCAGCCCGTCACTGTCGGAGTGGTTTTCAGAAGGTTAATTGTCTTGCCTGCCACTCTAAACTTAAGGGTCTCTTTCCATTAGGGGCGCGTGAACGTTTGGCCAAGAAGAAGATCAGGGTGCCAAAAAGGAAGATTGTCGGTGATAGTTATTACTTGGAGAGTGCTCATGGTAAAGCCCTGCTCAAAGGTAAGCCGGACACTCCCAATTGTTACCATTGCCATACACGCCACTATATTTTTGGTAAAAAGAGTGTAAAATCTTCTGTTAATCGTGCCAATTTAACCCAGACCTGTGCCACTTGTCATAAAGAGCGCAAACTTGATACATTGCTTGAGAAAGTTTCAACTTTTCGGCTTGAGGCGCACCGTAAAGGTGATTTGAGTTTCGATTATGATCGTGGAAACTGTATCGATTGTCATCAAGGTGAAGCCGTGCATGGGGTTAAGGTCAATGAGACACCCTGTGCTCGTTGTCATAATACCAAGGCTAAAGTAGGTGAGGCTAAGCTGTTTGGGTTTGGCCCATTTCACCTCTATCCAGATCATGAAAAACAGTTTTCAACCTGGTGCTTACGCAATTTCTATGGTGTTTTGCTCATCCTGCTCGTAGTCGGGGTTGGTTGTGGTCTGTTTCTCTACATCATGAGGCGTTCTGCTGAATATTATCGTAAAGAAGGGGGCGAGTGAGTTAGGCTATGTCCAATCCGCATAAAAAAGAGAACCTGGGCGGCAAAAAGTTGCCCCGCTGGGGAATGTTAATCGATCTTGATCGTTGCGTCGGTTGTCACACTTGTGAAATCGCCTGCAAAATTGAGAATGATGTTCCTCTGGGAATCTGGCGCAGCTGGGTTAAAGAGATTGAAAAGGGTAAATATCCTAACGTCGTCCGCTCATTTAGGCCGACACTCTGTAACCATTGTGAGAATCCGATCTGTGTTAAGGTCTGTCCGGTTAATGCCGCATGGCAACGGGAAGACGGGATTGTCATGCTTGATCCGCACCTCTGTGTTGGTTGCCGCTACTGTATGTCAGCTTGCCCTTACGAAGTCAGATACATTCATCCCCAGAAAGGGATGATTGATAAATGTGATTTATGTAGTACCCGGGTTGATGCAGGGCTTGAGCCGAGCTGTGTTGAAGCTTGTCCTGGTAGTGCTCGGGTTTTTGGTGATCTTAATGACTCCAAGAGCGAAATTGCTAAATTGGTGGCGACCAAGCCGGTATCCACTTTAAAACCGGAAATTGGCACCGGACCGAGAGTCTATTATATCGGTCTTGACACGGCGACCATGGAGATAAAGCGGGAGGCTAAACTGGTATGGGAAAAGTAGTCTTTGACGTTCAGTATCAGACAACTCTGGCTTTTTTAATCTCTTACTATTTCTACTGTACGGGATTAAGTGCCGGGTCGTTCATGATCTCAACCCTATCTTATGGATTTGGCTTTAAGAAGTTTAAGCCGGCGAGTAAGATGGGGGTTGTCGCAGCGGTGTTGTTGCTTTTATTGGCACCTCAGTTCCTTTTGATGCAGGTTGGTTGGCCAATTAAATCGGTCTGGAATCACTTTGTCTATTTTAACCCGATGTCGGCTATGTCTTATGGAGCATTTCTTTTGATGCTCTATCCGCTGAACTCGATAATTTATGGGATTTTTATGTTCAAAGGGAACATGAAAATGACTAAAATTTTTGGGCTTATCGGAATCCCTCTGGCTCTGGCAGTGCACGGCTATACTGGCTGGATTCTGGCCTTGGGTGTTGCTCGTGATTATTGGAATACCGGTTTGATGCCGATTGTTTTTCTCTTTTCGGCGATGGTCTCGGGAATTTCAATGATGATCCTTTTGATTATCATTCGTGATCGTTTCTTTACCAAAGAGAAGGTTATTAATCATGACTTGATCGATAGTCTGGCAAAAATTTTAGCTTGGTTGCTGGTGGTCGATCTCTTTTTAGTCTTTTGTGACTATTCGGTTCTGCTCTACTCCAAGCTTGAAGCTCAGGAAGTTGCTCATTTTATGCTCTTCGGCAAGATGTCTTTCTGGTTTGTTATTGTTGAGAACCTGATTGGTAAAGTAATTCCGATGATCATTGTTTTTATTCCGGGGATGCGCCGCAGTTATTTCTGGCTCATATTGGCTGCTTTGATGAATATGGCTGGTATCTTGGCAATGCGGATTGTTACTGTTTATGGCGGCCAGGCCTTACCCTTGATGTAAGCTGGTTTCTAAATAAGGATTAAAAGATGAAACTAGATCGAAGAAAATTTATAAAACTTGGGGCCGTCAGCGGTGGGGCCTTGGCTTTACCGAACCCGATGAAGGTGGCTGAAAAAAAGCGCGCCCCCTGGAATCGGCAATCGGCTCGAACATTAAGAAAATTTCGTAACCCAAGACCGACTACCTGTGGTCTCTGTGAGAATAATTGCGGCTTGATCTCGTACCGAGAAGGTGATCGGATCGTGATGCTGCATGGTAATTCCGATCATCCCCTAAATCAAGGTAAGCTCTGTGCCCGGGCCTACGGCCAGCTTGATCGTCTCTATGATCCTGATCGTATTCTTACCCCTAAGCTTAGGGATGGTGAACGCGGCAGTGGAAAATGGCGTGATATTAGTTGGGCTAAGGCCTATGAACTTATTGCCGAGAAGCTTACACCCTACGTCGAAAATAAGGGTGCTGGTTTGGCCGTTATTCAGGGGCGTCAAGAGTTACTGAGCGACACCCTCTATGGTTTATTTCCTGAAGCTCTTGCAGTTGAGGATGGGGCGGCTTTGCGCATTAACAGTTTACGCCAGCAGCTATATGGCGTAACCGGTTGTCGTCGTGATTTTGCCAACAGTCGTTATGTTTTGAATTTTGCTGCTGACCCCTACATAAAGGGTGAGGCTCAACTTTCGGATATGCGTGAGTTGTTGAATGGTCGGATTGAGAATGGGACCAAGCTGGTTTCGGTTGCAGCCCGTCTTAATAATACTGCAGGCCGCAGTGATGAATGGATTCCGGTGGCTCCGGCTTATTATGGAACCTTTGCCCGGGCTTTGTCTTATTACCTGATAGATAAGGGTCTCTACAGTAAGAGTGCCTTGTCTGAACATGGTTTGAAGGTTGCAGAGCTGAAAGTTCTGTTGCGTGAATATGCTCCTGAAAAAGTTGCTCAGACAATTGGGGTTGATAGCGAAACGATTCGCAAGACGGCTGCGGATATGGCCCGTCGTCCTCAGGCTTTAGCCATCTATGATGATGAGTTACTGATGGCTCCTGATGGCCGGCAAAGTGCCGCTGCGGTTGAGCTCTTAAATCTCCTCTTAGGTGCAATCGGCCGCCCGGGTGGGGTCTATTATTATAGTGAAGTTAGTGACTTGGGGGCTGTGGCTGCTAATCTTAAGGGTCAAAAAGAGCGGCAACGGGTTACTCTGGATTGGTTTGCCAACTGGCTTGCTGGCAGTGGTCACCGGACTGCAGTCATCAATTATGCCGCCAATCCGGCTTTTACGACATTCAGTGGTCAATATCCACATGCGCTTTGGCAAAACACCCACAGAATTCCATTCCATTTAGCTATCGACACTCACTTTAGCGAGACCTCAATTTTTGCTGATTTGATTTTACCAGTAGCAACCGAACTTGAGAGTTTTGGTCTTGCTGATGCTCTGTTACCAGACGGACGTCGGGTACTATCTTTACGGCAACCAGTTTCAAGACTGGTAGATGAAATTTTTCTTCTGCGTCAGGCTAAAGCGAAGAATCTGGATCTTTTTAATTCAAAACGTGAACCGGTGGCTGAATCTCGTGATTTCTGTCAGGTTGTTCTTGAATTGGAAAAGGTATTGGTCGGAGAAACAGCAGAATCTGCTCCCCGGGTTAGCGCCTGGCTTGAAGGTCTGATTGCCAGTACTCCTTTTAGAAATGCCGGGATTGATTGGCATAAATTACAAAAGGATGGTTTTCAAACCTATCACCAGGTATCTGAAACTGTCAATTTACGACTTTCGGTGACCACCGCTAATTTCGCTGCTCTCAATATCAAATCTGGTGCTGGTGCTCATGATTCCTTCACCATGGTTCCATATCGTTTGCACTCTCTGGATAATATTACTGCTAATTGTAAATATCTGGCAGAATTCAGACATGATAACCCGATGTGGATTCATCCCGAAAAAGCAGCTCGTCTGGGTATTGCTGAGGGCGATGAAGTACGGGTTGAGTCGCAGACTGGGACAGTGACGGTTAAGGCCTGGATTAGTGAGGCTATCCATCCACAGTGTGTCGCAGTTGCTTTAGGACTTGGGCATACTGAATTGGGCCGGGTTGCTAAAGCCGAGAAGATTGCCAAAACTGACCCGATGACCAGATCATTGCTCATGCATAACCCAATTCATTTTACCCCATTTTCGTTTCGTTTACGCGCCTGGGATCGGGTTGAACCGGTTTGGTGGCATGAAAAGGGCAATGGGGTTGATATAAGACGTATATTTAAAGCGACCGCTGATACCCACAACGCTGGTATGACTGTAGTAGATACCACTGTGCGTCTGCAAAAGGTCTGAAAGTAGTTTTTTTATTTTAAGGTGATTGGGCATGAAGATAGACTTAGGTTTTATTAAAGATCTGCCGGTCTGGCTGAAAACAAGCTTGATAATCGGTGTACTTCTTTCCGTGGTCGTCGGTTTTTTTGCGATAGCTCGCTATACTGATAAAGATGATGGACTCTGTCGAGGTTGTCACCCAACTATACACGGGATGTGGCAAACATCAAAAACTCACCCGGCTGATAAGGTGACCTGTTATGAGTGCCATACTAAAATTCTTGAGGCCTTTCCCGAGAGTGGAACAAACCCGATAGTCCACTACCGTGACAAGATCATTCCGATTCATTTTAATAGTGGGCGAAAAGTTCTAAATGAAAACTGTCTCCGTTGTCACGCTGATATTCCTGAACTAAAAGAGGTGAAAAATACTCGTATAGTCAAGATATCTCATGCCAAGCATTTCAAAGCTGAAAAAGTAAAAATTGATGATTGCATGGTTTGTCATTCAGACTTGGCTCATGATAAATATTCGGTCGCAACTAACCGTCCGCGGATGCAGGGCTGTTTCTTGGGTGAGTGTCATGTTGCCGACAAGAAAGAGGATCGTTGTGAACTTTGCCACTTTGTGAAATTGGTGGAAAAAGAAAAAGTTCTTGAAAAAATAGAGAAGAAATAGTAGGGCACCGGGGCCATGTTAAGACATGGCCCCTTTTTCTTGTCCTTATTTGACAGTTTACGTTAACTGATTGTGTTGATATTGTTTACAAATGACTAATAATTCGAACGCGTATGACCTTCTAGAAGGCCTTAAGGTGTTAGACCTAACCCGTCTTTTGCCAGGGCCTTTTTGTAGTATGGTGTTGGCTGATTATGGGGCTGACGTTCTGAAGATAGAAGCTCCGGGTGAGGGTGACTACTTGCGTGGTTGGGAACCCTTGGTTAATGGTGTTAGTGCTTTTTTTCATGCCGTTAATCGCAATAAGAGCTCGATGACGCTCAACCTGAAAACAGCTAAAGGGCAAGAGTTATTTAAGAAACTTTTACTCGAATATGACGTTGTTCTTGAAAGTTTTCGGCCCGGGGTTATGGAACGCCTGGGTTGTAGCTATAAAGAGCTTGCCGCCATCAAGCCAAATCTGATCTACTGCTCAATAAGTGGCTACGGCCAGTCAGGACCGCAGGCCCTTAAGGCCGGTCATGATCTCAACTATATGGCGGAGACCGGGGTTCTAAACACGACTTCAAGTCGTGAAATCCCGGCATTGTCCGGAATTCAGGTGGCTGATGTTGCTGGTGGTGCTCTTTATGCGGTGAGTGCAGTTTTAGCCGCCTATGTCAAAGTTCTTAAGGGTGGCAAGGGCAGTTTTCTTGATATCTCAATGACTGATGGTTTGGTCAGTATGTTGCCTCTACTCTCAGCCTATCATTACTCTTTGGGGCTTGAGCCTAAACCCGATACGACAATTTTTAATGGCCAGCTTGCCTGCTACCATATTTATCGAACCAAAGATAATCGGGAGATTGCTTTAGGTGCTCTAGAAAAAAAATTCTGGGATAATTTTTGTCAGGTTATTGAGCGGGATGATCTCCTTGAGGGCAACCATCAAGAACTTGAGCGTCAGGATTATCTCAAGAGTGAGTTGGCGATGATCTTTGCTTCCTCCAGTGCAACACAGTGGGAGGAATTGCTGCGTGATCGTGATACCTGTTGTGAAGTTTTGAAAACCATGACGGAAGTGCAGGCCGCTCCGCATTTTAATGATCGTAAAATGTTCTATGAAATGCCCTTGGCTAACGGGGAGACGCTTATGCAGACGAATACAGCAGTTATGATTAATGAAGCGAAACCCACCCAGCACAACCCGGCCCCGGGTCTCGGTCAGCATACAGATGAGATTTTGTCGGGCTTGGGTTTAGGTATGGACGAAATAGCCGATTTACGGCAGAGTAATATAATTTGATGATTGATATAAAGTTGAGGCGTAATCATGAGTAAAGATGTAGTAATTGTCAGTGCGTTACGGACCGCAATCGGAAATTTTCAGGGAGGTCTCTCCTCTTTTACTGCTACTGAATTAGGGGGCTTAGCGATTGCCGGGGCGATTGATAAAGTTGGTCTCGATAAAGCCCTGGTTGATGAAGTTATCATGGGTAACGTTGTGCCTATCGGCCTAGGTCAGAACCCTGGCCGTCAGGCCATGATTAAAGCCGGTTTGCCAATGGCAGGTGGGGCAATTACTATCAATAAGGTCTGTGGTTCCGGGCTCAAGGCGGTAATGTTGGCAGAACAGGCGATTAAAGCTGGTGACGCTGAGATTATTGCTGCTGGTGGTATGGAGAACATGTCCAATATCCCGTATTATATGCCGGGTGCTCGTAACGGGTTGCGCATGGGTAATGGTCCCTTGGTTGATGGCATGGTTCACGACGGGCTCTGGGATGTTGTTAATGATTATCATATGGGTTATACCGCAGAGCTTGTGAGCAAAAAGTTTTCGGTTACCCGTGAAGATATGGACAGCTATTCAGTTAACTCGAATGCCAAGGCTTTGAAAGCGATTGAAAATAATGCGTTTGCTGATGAAATCCTACCGGTAACGATCAAGCCTCGTCGTGGTGATGCTTACGAATTTAAGGTTGACGAGGGTCCGCGTCAAGCCTCGATCGAAGCCTTAGCCAAACTTCGCCCAGCATTTGATAAAAATGGGATTGTCACCGCCGGGAACGCATCTAAGATCAGTGATGGTTCCTGCTGTCTCTTGGTTATGAGTGCTGAACGCGCTGCAGAGTTAAACCTCAAGCCGCTGGCCCGGATTGTGGCTCAAGGTTCGGCTGGGGTTTCCTTGGAAGATGTTTTGGTTGCGCCGATCAATTCGATTCCAAAAGTTTTGAAAAAAGCCGGTTTGACGATAAATGATATCGATCTGCATGAGATCAACGAAGCCTTCGCAACTTCAAGTGTAGCGATTGTCAAGGAGTTGGGTATCGATATCGAGCGCGTCAATGTTAATGGTGGCGCGGTTGCCCTCGGTCATCCGATCGGTTGTTCCGGAGCTCGGGTTCTAACCACTTTGATCTACTCACTGAAAAATCGCCAGAAACGCTATGGTATGGCCTCCCTCTGTCTCGGCGGTGGAGAAGCTGTATCAATGGTCATTGAGAATTTGGATTAAATTAATTTATATAAGGAGATTGAAATGCGTGAAGTAGCAATAGTTAGTACCTCCCGGACTGCGATCGGGAACTATGGTGGAAGTTTGAAGGGGATTCCGGTTGTTGATCTTGGGGCGACGGTTATTCGCGATGTCCTTGAAAAGGCAAAATGTCGTCCGGTTACCTCGGCTGCAGTAGCTGCTGCCGGACCTGAAGCGCTTAGTGGTAAAGAGTGCCCGATTGAGTCCAAATACAACTCCTGGGACAGCTCTTTTGCCGAGATTCAGGTTGATGAAGTGATCATGGGGAACGTTATTGGTGCGGCTCAGGGTCAGAATGTAACCCGGCAGGCGATGATTCGGGCCGGGCTTCCACGTGAATCCGCCGGTTACACGATCAATAAGGTTTGTGCCTCTGGTTTGAAGGCGGTCGCATTGGCAGTTCAGGCGATTGCTTCGGGTGAAGCTGATGTAATGATTGCCGGTGGGATGGAAAATATGAGTCAGATTCCCTACGCGATGCCCGCTGCTCGCTGGGGTGCGCGTATGGGTAATGTTGAGATGACGGATCTTCTCGTCAATGACGGCCTTTGGGAGATTTTTTACGGTTACCACATGGGAATGACCGCAGAAAATATTGCCGAACTCTATGGGATTTCACGTCAGGAGCAGGATGAGCTCGGAGCTTTGAGTCACCAGCGTGCTTGTAAGGCGATTGCTGATGGTGTTTTTACCAAAGAAATTGTCCCGGTAATGATTCCGCAACGCAAAAAAGACCCGATTGCTTTTGCGATTGATGAGCGGCCGATGGAGACCACGGCTGAAAAGATGGCTAAATTACGCCCGGCTTTTAAGAAAGATGGAACGGTTACTGCTGGTAACGCCTCCGGTATTAATGATGCTGCGGCAGCACTTTTGTTGATGACTCCTGAGAAGGCCAAAGAGCTTGGTCTTGAGATTATGGTAGTGGTTAAGGGTTTTCAGGCCGGAGGTCTGGATCCGGCCTATATGGGTTTAGGTCCGGTTCCGGCGATCAATCGTCTTCTCTCCCGTCTTGAAATAGGGCTTGACTCGATTGACTATTTTGAACTAAATGAGGCCTTTGCTTCACAGGCGATCGGTTGTGTTCGTGAGTTAAAGGTCGATATGGAACGGGTTAATATGTACGGAAGTGGTATCTCCCTTGGCCATCCGATTGGTGCATCTGGAGCTCGGGTTCTGGTTACCTTGTTGACGGCGCTTGAGCGGAATGACTACGAGCGCGGTATTGCCTCCCTCTGTATCGGTGGTGGTTTGGGTGCGGCAATGCTGGTTGAGAGACGCTAGAAAAATATTACTTTTTTATAAGGAGAAGATACAATGGAAATTAAAAAATTTGGTGTAGTCGGAGCGGGTCAGATGGGCAATGGGATTGCTCAGGTTGCAGCTCAGGTTGGGATTGATGTGGTACTCCACGATATCGCCGAGAAGTTTGTCGAAAGCGGTATGGCGGTAAT
>DAOWHJ010000135.1 GCA_030641485.1 Pseudomonadota bacterium | reverse complement strand
GTTTTTGCAACACTGTTGGTAAAAGTGATAAAGCTTTCTAATCCGGCACCCGGGCCGGATCGATTGGCGGCTGACCCATCCCCTCAAGAATTTTAAGACCACCTTCAGAATCAAGCATATACTCAAGAAAGAGGATTGCCGCCTTCTGATTCGGAGCCTCATCAAGCAGGGTAACACCGTAGGTTATTGACTTACCCCGCAAGATGATTTTTTCACCCGGTTTTTTTCCGCTGACAGGCACCTCGGCTTGCCGATAGAAAGAATCGAGTTCGTAATTACTAAGATTAATCTCTTCTGAGAGGGTCACAAATTTAAGCTGATGCTGAACCGCGATTGAACGATACTCCCAGGCATAGTCAAGAGCCCCATTCTCCAACATGGCAATCAGCTCAACCTCTTTGGGACGAATGTTGCGCAGGGGCCGGTTAGCAAGCAGGCGCTCATTGAGACCGGGCCGATGAAAGGCTTGTTCCGCAACTTGGAGTACCATCAGGGCCCGATAGCCACAGGGATCAAGGTTGGGATCAGAGTGCCCCCATTCAACCCCATTACGGGCCAGGATATCAGCCCAGTTTTCAGGGGTCAACTCTTTTGAATAAGCACTGCCGTCGCTATAGCAAAGCACCATCTGGTTGGTCGCAAAGCGAACATTCCAGGAAGCATAGTCTGGAATCAGAAGGTTATCAATCACTGTAAAATCAGCTGAAGCCATAATGTCGCAGGATTTGTGCAGATCGGTAATCTTGCGGGCACACTTACGACTGCCACTACTCTCGCGTAAGATATCTATATCTGGATGGGCTGCTTCAAAAACTTTCTCCATCGTCGCCATCGGCACCGACAGGCTACCAGCATGAAAAATTATCACTTGCGAACGAGATTTGGCCAAAACAGGACTGGCAACCAAAACTCCAGACAAAATCATTAAACACAAAAAAAAGTTCACACTGCGAATACGATACATCTTACATCTCCTTAATTAAGCAAACATTCACGATCACAACAGCGTGATATGAAATAGTAAATCAGGTGGTGCATATTACGCTGGGATTAACGCTGTAAAATCGAATAGATAACATCAATTAACTCAGCTATCAGCCGCCATCTCCAAACTCTTTTTGACTCCGTCGATCGTAAAGGGTTTGGGGATCGCCCCGACAAAACCGTAATCTAAATAGTTTGCCATTATCGGGTCGGTCGAATAGCCGCTGGAGACAATCACCCTAACTTGAGAGTCAAGTTCTTTCAGATTTCCAAAGGTCTCCAGGCCACCCATCCCTCCAGGGATGGTCAAATCGACAATAATCAGATCAAATTTCTTACCACCTTTAAGCGCCTTAGTATAAACTATAATCGCTTCCCGTCCCTCACTGACAACCTCAACACAATGACCCAACAGTAAGAGAATTTCAACCATAACTTCCTGAACTTCGGGATCATCATCCATCACCATGATCTTTTGAACAATCTCAGCACGGTCCCCACCTGTTGCATCTAAAGTGACCTTGCCACTATCTACCGGCACAGCTTCAACATCTCTGGTGGCAGGAAGATCTACTGTAAAAGTTGTCCCCAATCCCAACTCAGATCCAACCCGAATAAAACCGTTGTGTTTTTTTATGATTGAATAACATAATGCCAGCCCAAGCCCACACCCAGTTGACTTAGTTGTAAAATAGGGATCAAAAATCTTTTCCAGGTTTTCTGAGATTATGCCTGCACCTTGATCTGAAATTGAAATCCTAACATAACGGGTTTCTGAAGAATCACCACCTTGAAGAACCACTGATTCATCAAGATTTGTCATCTCAATTGTGATGACGCCCCCCTCGGGCATTGACTGGTCGGCATTAATCACCAAATTAGAAATAACCTGGTTTATCTGGCCCCTATCAACAAAAACCTGCCACAACTCTGGGCTCTGCTTAAACTCCAACTTAACATTACTGCCATGGACTGCAAACTCAGCACTCTCTAAGACCAGATGGTCCAAATCAACTGCCATCCGTTGCGGTTCACCGCCCTTAGCAAAGGTTAGTAACTGCCGGGTCAAAGCCGTAGTTCGCATCAGTGAATCTTCGGCTCTTTTCAGGAATTTGTCAATTTTACTGGAAGGTGAGATTTGCATACGAGCTAAAGAGATATTACCAAATATGCCGGAGAGCAGATTATTAAAATCATGAGCGATTCCGCCAGCCAACAACCCCAGTGATTCCAACTGCGACACCTTCTGTAATTCCCGCTCATTGCGCAGTTTTTCAGTGATATCAGTAACGGTGGCAACCACGACTATCTCTCCGGCATAGGAACTGCGGGAAAGATTTACCGAGACATAAAAAGAGGTACCATCACGATAACGTTTACATTGCCATTCAAATTCCTGCGGCTTCCCGGCAAATGCCTTTTCCAATAATTTTACAGATTGAAACGAAGCATCATTCTGCCCGGAAATATCAGCAATGGAAAGAGAACGAGCAGTTTCACGATCTGGGATTTGATACATACTCAACATAGTTCGATTAACATCAAGAATGGCCCCCTCGCGATCATGAATAAAAATAGCGTCCTTGGCATTTTCAAACAGATCACGATAGCGTTTACGACTGTTGACCAACTCCCGGGTGCGTCGGTTAAAATGGTAAGCCAGCTTTCCCAGCTCATTTTTTGACGAAATCTCCAACTCCAACACACCCTGTTCCGGTTCTTCTTCAATCCGTTTCAGTTGAGAAGTAATTTTTTTAAGCGGCAACAAAAGTTTCACACGTAAAAGAAAATATGCGGAAAAGAGGGTGATGAGCAAACCGATGGTGAGAAAGAAAATCATTTCTCCCATTATCCAACTTACGATCACATTAATCCGGCTATCAGGAACGACAACCGCCAGTTTCCAGTTGGCCGCTGGTATATGAAAAATTGTCACGGTTGCCGACTCATGTAAAATCAGATCTTCATCGATTTTGAAACTTATAAGTTTTTTGCTTAGCTCCGTCTCTTCAGCCAAAGGATCGTCTAAATATGCGACAATCAGTCGGGCTTGATTGTAGTCAATCTGGTAAGATTCCCGAACTATGGTACGAACCAATTTATCATAAGATTGAGAATTGGTTTGTGCCTGCCTAGTAATTTTGTGATCAATTTCAGCAATTGCGATGCTGATCTTAGTAAAACGGTTATCTTTCTGCCCCAGAGCAGTACTGCCGATAAAACCCAAAGCCAAATCTTCATCACCATCATCGTCTTGTTGGCGAATTAAATCCGGTTCAGGAAAGGCCAGAAACTTGTCGTTATTATCAAGAGCGAACAGGTAACCATCAACTTCCTGGCCCGCTTCAGCAAAAAGTTCAGCTAACCCCTCAAGCTTTAAGTCAACCGTACTGACCCCGACAAAGTCGTCGTTTTCAATTAACGGCACCGTACAGGTAACCATCGGTTGCAGGGAATAAGGATCAACATAAGACTCCGACCAGGAACCTTTTGGAGTTTTCGCATAACGAGCCGGGACATACCATTTTTCATTATGATATCCGGCCCCTGAAGGATCATTATAATCGTCAAAATAGTACAATAGATTATCATCTTTACGACCCCAAAAAAAACTCCTCAATCGATGATTCTTGCTAAAATGAAATGGTTCTGGCCAAACACCACCACCAGCTATAATATTTGAGGTCCCTGGCAGATCAAGTAGACCCGGGATAATCTGCCTAATAGTTGCAGCACTCTTATCCGTCATACTCGTGTAAACTTTTGCAATTGCTAGTGCAATGGTCTCAGTTGCGACAATCGAGTTACTCAAACTGGCAACAATCTTGTTACCCATCAATTCAACCCGCTCCTGCTGACTCTCCACCAACAACGGCCGGGCAACCACGATCAAGGTATAACAAACCACCAAAAAGACAATTACAGAAAGAGAGAAAAAACTTACTGAAATAATTTTCTGAAGACTGTTTCTGAACTGTTTTTCAATCATTTTTCAAATGCCACCAGTGATATAGACTAATCCATCAAAGCTGCAGCCAGCAGTGTCCGCGTATAGGGGTGCTGGGGGTCTTGCAAAACTGAGTTGACCGGGCCACTCTCAACAACTCGTCCCCTATGAAGAACCATAACTCTATGACAGAGCGCTTTAACAACCTTAAGGTCATGCGAGATAAAGAGGTAGGCAAATCTATGCTTAACCTGAAGCGCACGCAAAAGGTCGATAACCTGGGCTTGTACAGAGCGATCAAGGGATGAGGTCGGCTCATCAAGAACAATCAGTTTTGGCTTCAAAACCAAGGCTCGGGCAATCGCAATTCTCTGGCGCTGACCACCGGAGAATTCATGCGGATAACGTCGGGTTACCGTTTCATCAAGGCCAACTTCAGATAAAGTCTCAGAAATCAGTCGCTGACGTTCAGCGGGTGAACCGATAGCATGTATCTGCAAGCCTTCGGCAATAATTTGACCAACTGTCATTCGCGGACTTAGACTGGCAAAAGGGTCTTGAAAGACTATTTGCATATAACGACGTAAAGGGCGGATCTCTTCAGGTGTGCTCAGAGATAAATAATGGTTATCAAAAAAAATCTTTCCTTGGGCCGCCAAGAGCCGTAACAGAGCAAACCCCAGAGTCGACTTACCCGAACCACTCTCCCCAACTAGACCTAGACTCTCACCGGGTTTTATCTCTAAGGAGACCCCATCAACAGCTTTGACATAATCAACAGTTTTTTTGAAAAAACCTCGCTTAATGGGAAACCAAACCTTAAGTGCTTCAGCTTTCAATAAAGGTGCTTCCATCACAGTCAACGGTTGGGCTTGGCCTGCTGGTTCAGCCGCCAATAATTTTCTGGTATATTGGTGCTGAGGTTGTGAAAAAATGGCGTTAGTCGAACCTGTTTCAACAATTCTTCCGGCAGTCATTACGGCGACCCGATCGGCATGGTGTTTAACTATCCCCAAATCGTGGGTTATCAACAAAATTGCCATACCCAGGCGCTTTTTAAGGGAGTTTAAGAGGTCAAGTACCTGGGCCTGAACGGTGACATCGAGTGCGGTTGTCGGCTCATCTGCAATCAAAAGATCGGGCTCATTAGCAAGTGCCATAGCAATCATCACCCGCTGGCGCTGCCCCCCGGAAAGCTGATGCGGAAAAGCGTCCAGTCGCCGAGCCGCATCATCAATACCAACCAACTCGAGAAGCTGTTGCGTTTGGGCCCGGAGCTCTTCGCGCCGACCACCGCCACGGTGCAATTTGAGGCTTTCCCCAACCTGGCGCACAATCGTGTGCAGAGGATTTAATGAAGTCATCGGTTCCTGAAAAACCATCCCAATCCGACCGCCACGGATGGTTTGCAGCTTTCTCTCCGGCAAGTTAAAAAGTTCCTCCCCGGCAAAGATAATTTGACAGTCACCTGGGTGACTGGCCTCAGGATAAGGTAATAATCGCAAAATTGAGTGCGCCGTTACTGATTTCCCCGAACCACTCTCACCAACCAGAGCCATCGTCTCGTGTGGATTAATCGTCAAAGAGAGACGATCAACCGCTAAAACCCGATCTTCGCCAACGCCAAAGGCAACCGAGAGATTTTTTATTTCAAGTAGAGGGCTACTCATCTGCGCCCCAATCCCGAACTACGATGGGGATCAAAAGCATCCCGAATTGCTTCGCCGATAAAAACCAGCAGACTTAACATGAGTGCCAAAACAAAAAAGGCCGAGAGCCCAAGCCAAGGCGCATGGAGATTGGCTTTCCCCTGCGCTAGAAGTTCCCCGAGAGAAGGTGAACCCGGAACCATACCAAAACCCAAAAAATCAAGTGAGGTCAAAGTTGTAATCGACGCGTTGAGAATGAAGGGAACGAAGGTTATCGTTGCCACTACTGCATTCGGCAGGATATGACGAAACATGACCGTTAAATCATCCGCTCCCAAAGCTTTAGCCGCCCGTACATAGTCAAGATTGCGACCGCGTAGAAATTCGGCCCGGACCACACCCACCAGACTCATCCAGGAAAAAAGCAACATAATACCAAGCAACCACCAGAAGTTGGGCTGAACAAAACTTGAGAGAATAATCAACAGATAGAGAACCGGCAACCCTGACCATATTTCAAGAAAACGTTGTCCTAAAAGATCGATTTTACCACCATAATAACCCTGAATCGCCCCCACCGAGATCCCCACCAAGGAACCAAAAAAGGTGAGACAGAGGCCAAAAAGGACCGATATCCGAAAACCGTAAACCAGACGGGCAACAACATCACGCCCTTGATCGTCAGTTCCTAAAAGATTCTCGCGACTCGGCGGCGAAGGTGCCGGCATTGTCAGTTCATAGTTTATCGTATCATAATAGTAACGAATCGGAGGCCAGAGAAGCCACCCCCCAGCTTGTTCAATCAAGTCACTCAGATAAGGGTCACGGTAGTCTGCTTCGGTGGCAAATTCACCGCCAAAATCAGTTTCAGTATAACTAAACAGAACTGGAACATAGAGTTTATCTCGGTGTTTAATTAAAAGGGGTTGATCATTGACGATAAATTCGGCCCCCAGACTTAAGCCAAAAAGTAACAGAAAAAGCCACAACGACCAATACCCTCGGCGATTAGAACGAAAACGATCAAGGCGGCGCCGGGCTACCGGGCTAAATTTAAAGGAAGGAGAATTAAACATTTAAAATTTTCGGGCCTCAAAATCGATCCGAGGATCAACCAGCATATAGCAAAGATCACTAAGCAGGTTGGTCAATAGTCCGATAAGGGTAAAGAGATATAGGGTCCCGAACATTACAGGATAGTCACGACCAATAGTCGCCTCAAACCCTAAAAGACCAAGTCCATCAAGCGAAAAAATCACCTCAATCAGCAAAGATCCGGCAAAAAACATACTGATAAAAGCAGCCGGGAAACCGGCGACAATTATCAACATTGCATTCCTGAATATATGGCCGTAAAGAACTTGGGTGCGACTTAAACCTTTGGCTCGAGCCGTCGTCACATACTGCTTACCAATCTCATCTAAAAATGAGTTTTTGGTCAGCATCGTCAGGGTTGCAAACCCGCCGATCACCATTGCAGTAACCGGCAGAGCCAGATGATGAAAATAGTCAACAACCTTGCCCCATAAAGTAAGTTCGGCGAAATTAATCGAGGTTAACCCTCGTAATGGGAACCAGTCAAAATAGGTACCCCCGGCAAAGATAACCACTAAAATCACGGCAAAGAGAAAAACCGGAATCGCATTACCGATAATTATCAGGGAACTGCTCCAAACATCAAAGCGAGAACCATGGCGTACGGCCTTGGCGATCCCCAAGGGAATAGAAACCAGGTAGATAATCAACGTACTCCAGAACCCTAAAGAGATCGAAACCGGCAATTTTTCGAAGAGCAGGTCGACTACCTGTTTATCACGATAGAAACTCTCGCCAAAATCGAAGGTAAGATAGTCACGAATCAACTTGAAATAGCGCTTATAAAGGGGCTGATCAAAACCGTAAAGTTTCTCAATCTCCTGAACCATTTCGGGGTCAAGCCCCTGCGCTCCCCGGTAACTACTGTTTGAATTTGAGATCTTTGGCACACTTATTTTCAACTCGGCCTGGTCACTACCGGCAACCCGAACGGTTGCACTCTCTCCGGTGGCTTCCAAACGGGCAATCATCTGCTCCACCGGCCCACCAGGAGCCGCCTGGATAATAAAAAAATTGATCGTCAAAATCCCTAGTAAAGTTGGGATAATGAGTAATAAACGGCGTAAAATATATGAAACCATGTAATTATTTAGCCCACCAGGTCATCAGCCCCAAACCATATTTTGGCAATATCTCCGGCTGAGCAAACCTGTTCCAATAGGCAATCCGAAACGTACTTATGTGCCAATGCGGCAGGACATAGAATCCCCACTGAAGAACCCGGTCAAGGGCTTGCGCTCTAACAATCAAACTTTGGCGATCCTGAGCCCGAATAATCTCTTCTACCAAAGCATCGACGACCGGGTCTTTAATCCCGGCAAGATTACGGCTACCGGGGATGTCGGCAGCCTCTGAATGCCAGTAATAACGTTGCTCATTCCCCGGTGAAAGTGACTGACCGAAACTCCAGACCACCATATCAAAATCAAATTTCCTGACCCGATTAAGATATTGCGCGGTATCTACCACTCGAACATCAAGATCGATACCTAAACGAGCCAGATTTTTCTTGTAAGGCAAAACAATACGCTCAAAGGCAGGAGCCGTCAAAAGAATCTCGAAATGAAAAGGATTACCATATTTATCAACCAGTTTCTTCTGCTTAATCACCCAACCCGCACTTTGCAGGAGGGCTGCAGCCTGCCGTAAGTTGCGCCGATTATTGCCCCGACCATCAGTGGTGGGCAGGTGGTAGCTATCTTTAAAAACCTCGTCCGGGAGCTGCTCGTTAAAGGGTTTCAATATCTCTATTTCTGCCAAACTTGGAGGGCCGCTGGCGGCCAACTCGGAGTTACTAAAATAGCTGTCACTGCGGGTGTATTGACCATAAAAAAGATTCTTATTACTCCACTCAAAATCAAAAGCGTAAATCAAAGCTTCACGTACTTTACGATCACTAAAAAATGATCGTCGAGTATTAAAAACAAAGCCCTGCATACCTTGTGGAATCTCATGTGCAATCTCTTTTTTTATAATTCTACCATCTGTAAACTGCGGCCCGTCATAAAGAGTGGCCCAGTTTTTAGAGACATTCTCATGGCGAAAATCATATTCACCGGCCTTAAAAGCCTCTAAGGCCACAGTCGCATCACGATAGTAATCGTAGATCAGGGTAGAAAAATTATTTTGGCCGCGATTAACCGGCAAATCTACAGCCCAATAATCTGGCACCCTCTCATAACTCACAGATTTTCCCGGAACAAAACTTTTAACCCGGTAGGCTCCACTACCCAAGGGTATATTAAGGTCGGCATTATTAAACTTTTTATCCTGCCAGAAGTGCTGTGGCAGGACCAGCAACTGACCAACAATCAATGGTAGTTCCGCATTGCCACCATCCTTAAAAGTAAATTTTACCCGACCTTTGTCAAGCGCCTCAACCCCAACAACATCTGCGTAGTAGCGTTTGTACATGGGCTGACCCTCTTCTAAAAGAAGGTTAAAGGTAAAAACCACATCTGCTGCCGTAATCTTATGACCGTCATGGAACTCTGCTTGCGGGTTTAAATAAAAAACAACCGATCTATTATCACTGGCGACCTCAACTCTCTCGGCAATCAAACCATATTGACTAAAAGGTTCATCCTCAGATTTGGCCATCAGGGTGTCATAAATCATGCCGATACCTGCCGCTGACACCCCCTTCAATATAAAGTCATTAAAGGTGTCGAAGGTACCAATTGCCGCCTGACGGAAAGTCCCACCTTTGGGTGCTTGCGGATTAACGTAGTTAAAATGGCTAAAACCAGGCGGATATTTCAATCCCCCATGCAGGGCTAAACCATGCTTGGCCGAGGCTTCTGCCCGACATAAAATAGGGGTGGAAATAAAAAACAACAGAATAGAGAATAATAAAAGAGAACAAAATGTTTGCTTAGAAGAACAGGGATAATTAAATTTCACGAAAAAAACCTCTAGTAAAAAAAACAGATAATCTGCTAGGAGGCAGTCCTAGGAGTTAATATAAATTATTACTCAAGATACCCTGCGGTCGTTAGCCGCATTAACCTCAACTACGGAAATTAGCACAGCTACTAGCCTCTGTCCAGCAGACATTTACAGGAAATTTATGAAAAATTGGCAGGTCTACATTCTCCAGTGCGGAGATGGAACCCTCTACACCGGAATCACCAACGATCTTGATAATCGCTTGAAAGCCCACAATGAAAAACGTGGAGCCCGCTATACCCGATCCCGCCTACCTGTGTGCCTGCTATATAAAGAGGAGAGTAACTCCAGAAGTGAGGCCAGCCGTCGCGAGATTGCCATAAAAAAATTACCTCGCGACAAAAAACTTAAACTTATTTCCGGCAAAATCTAACGCACTCAAACATCTGCTATTGCACATGATCGCTCCAATACCAGATTAAGTTCTTGAGGTTTAAACGGCTTGGCTAAATAGTCATCCATTCCCGCGTTCAGACATCTTAAACGGTCCTCACTCATAGCATTAGCAGTCATGGCAATTATCGGAACGTGACGACCGGCCAGAGTTTTGGTTAACTGGTGTGCCAGAGCCGGGTCTATATCAAAGGTTTCAATCGACCCCTTTTCGCAAGCTCTAATTATACTGGTGGCTGTAAGACCATCCATCTCCGGCATCTGCATATCCATCAAAATAAGATCAAAATCACCTTTATCGACCAGCATCTCCAAAGCCACGAGACCATGTTTGGCAATCTGCACCTGGTGGCCACTCTTTTCAAGAACCATTTTCGCCAGCTTCTGGTTAATCACATTATCTTCGACCAGAAGGATTTGCAGATGTTTATGGGCTGAAGATTCAGACGATTCTGGAACCGGCAAAAGCTCTTCTTGACCCAAGCTCACGCACACTGAAAAGAAAAATTCGCTGCCCTGACCCTCTTGGCTCTTAAGCGATATTTCACCCCCCATCATCTCGACCAGCTGCCGACTGATAGCCAACCCCAATCCGGTCCCGCCGAATTTCCGCGCCGTAGATGAGTCAGCTTGAGAAAATGAAGTGAAGACATTCTTTTGCTGAGCCGGGCTGATTCCAATACCGGTATCAGATACCGAAAGCCTAAGGGTAATTCTATCACCGGTTTGATTTAAAGCTTCGACTTTGACTATCACCCGACCAGTATGGGTAAATTTGATGGCATTACCGACCAGGTTAACAAGTATTTGCCTTAACCTTAACTCATCAGCCTGGATAAAATCCGGAACCATACTAAAATCAGTCACATCTTCAAGAATAATCCCCTTATCATGGGCCTGAAAACTCAGACTTGAGATCAAATGATCAAGCATGACCTCCAAACTGAAATTATGGCTCTCCAGATCAAGTTGTCCAGCTTCAATCTTAGAAAAATCAAGAATATCATTGAGAAGTCCCAACAGGGACTGTCCTGAATAGAGAACTTTATCAAGCAACGAACGCTGCTCAACATCAAGTTCAGTATCGAGTGCCAGTTGGGTCATGCCGAGAACGCCATTCATCGGAGTCCGAATTTCATGACTCATGTTAGCTAAAAATGCAGATTTTGCCAAATTAGCTTGGGTGGCCTCTTCCCGAGCCTCAATCAACTCTCGCTCTTTTTCTCGAATTTGTTTGAAAGAGAAGAAAATAAACAAAAAACTACCAAATAGAGCCAGCAAGTGACTAATGACAATAAAATTCACCCCTTTTGCGACTGTGACAGGGATACTCACACTGATTCCACCTCGAATATCCCCGACTTCATAGCCCTGCTCGGCATGACACTTAAGACAAGATTTTGCCGTAATCAGTGGTGCCATATAGCGAAATTGGAAACCATTTTCAGAGTAGGCACTAAACTCCTTTAAACCCCGAGCAAAATTCTCAAGGGCTTCAATCTCCCATAAAGCCGCATGGTTCTCTGGTCGTAATGGATTGAGGCTGGTAATATGAAAATTGATACCATCCACCTTCTGACTCAACTCCGATATCTGCCGAGTCATAAAAGCGGGATTAATTTTGGTATACTCAACGCCTTTATCACTGAAAAGGGTACGGGTCTCAGGGGAGAGATAGGGATTAGGCTGGGTCTTTTCGGTTACCGGCACAAATACGCCACCATGTCCCGCATTCCACGAACGAGTCAAAACCGCTTGCTGAAAAAAAGCCCGACCACCAGCCAACAGTGCCTCATGCCGCCCTTCACGATCATTAGCTAAGGATATAAAAAGTGAGACAACGACAAGAATTCCACAAAACAGCAACATCAAAACTTGCTGACTTTTTAATAAATTTTTCATAATTTTTCATAACCAAACCGTAATTAATCAGCTAACCCTTTAGACTTATGCCTACACAATCCCAGTTTCCCCTGGAAGATCTGGTCATGTCTCCAAAATAAGTTAAGAGCAGATAAAGCCCCCGCCCAAAAGTTGATCGCCTTGATAGAAAGCCGCCCCCTGTCCCGGGGAAATGGCAAATTGCGGGGTCTCAAATTCAACCTCAATTAAGTCATCAGCCAAAATCGTCAAGGTTGCCGGAGAGGCTTGGTGGCGATAACGAATCTGACACTCAATTTTTTGCGTTTGAGCAGAGGGTTTCACCAACCAGTTAACCTCCTGCACACGAAGTTTCACACCGTAAACAGCATTGCGCTCACCCACCAACAGGCGATTATTCTGATAATCTAACCTGACAACGTAAAGTGGTACCGGATGTGCAATCCCCAACCCGCGACGCTGACCAACGGTATAGTTCTGTAAACCGCCATGCTCGCCCAGCAATACTCCTTCCGCATTAATAATTTCACCACAACTACCGACATCGCCCTGACGCTGCAAAAAATCCTGATACTTCTCACCATTCAAGAAACAAAGCTCTTGACTTTCTTGATAATTATTAAGCTCATAACCAGCTTCAGCCGCCAAACCTAAGGCATCATTTTTATCAATTTCACCCAACGGAAAGAGACAACGACATAAAATTTTATCAGCTACCGAAAAGAGAAAATAGCTCTGATCCTTACGCCGATCATGGGCTTTCAAGTAGCCCGCAGAACTTGCAGAAGCGCCGAGCTTGCCCCGCCGAAAATAGTGACCAGTCGCAAGTTTATCGACCTGCAAGCGATCTGCGACCGCGGCCAGCTGCGCAAATTTAACGGTTGCATTGCAACGAATACAGGGATTAGGGGTCATCGCACTACTATATGATGAGAGCAAATATTCAACAACATTTTCAGCAAACATATCAGCAACCGGTTCAACCAACAACTCTAAACCCAACCGGGATGCCATCTTTGCCGCTCGCTCAAGGAGAAAATCGCGGCCGGCACCGCCCATATCAAGGACCACCGGAACCACTTGATAGCCAGACCGCTTAAGCAAAACTGCCGCCGCCGCACTATCAACTCCGCCACTAAAACCTAAAATTACCCGCTTTTCCATAACCATACTCCACTTATATATCAAGCACAGAAAAATCGCGACATTAAACTGGACGTTTCAGTTCCGTTCATGCTATCCAACGCATAAGGATTAAAAGTGATTATCTAAATCTACTGGAGAACATAAAGTATGTTGTTGGGCATAGATGTCGGTGGCACCCATACTGATGCGGTCATTATTGATCGAAACGGAGTGGTTGCAAGTGCCAAAGTCGAGACCTGTCAAGAAAATCTGATTATTTCACTGGATGCAGTCTTAAAGGAAATCTTAAAGACCGGCCACGGTTGTTCAATCAGCCGGATAAATTTAAGTACAACCTTAACCACCAATGCGATTATCGAGAAAAAGCTTGAAGCGGCCGGCATCCTTGCGGTCTCAGGACCTGGCCTTGCTCCCAAAACTTTCAATTATGATCTTGGCAACCACTTCCATCTGCTTGCCGGTGCGATCGACCATCGCGGCAGCCGACAGCATGATTTAGATGAAAATGCTCTACAGGAGGCTTTGACTAAGTGCAGAAAAAGCGGACTTAAAGTTTATGCAGTGGTCAGCAAATTCTCCTCCCGCAACCCCGAATTTGAGGATATTCTAGCCGACCGCGTTGGCCCTGATGCAGATTTCATATCTATCGGTCACCAAGTTTCAGGACAACTCAATTTCCCCAGGCGACTGGCAACCGCCTATTACAATGCGGCG
This sequence comes from Pseudomonadota bacterium, assembly GCA_030641485.1. Taxonomy (GTDB): domain Bacteria; phylum Desulfobacterota; class Anaeroferrophillalia; order Anaeroferrophillales; family Tharpellaceae; genus Tharpella. The sequence continues at coordinate 2,600 of DAOWHJ010000135.1, read as the reverse complement.
GTCTGGCGCCACTACAACCGCTTTGCCGATGCTATTACCACAAGTTTGGCCAAATTTAATCTTAATGCACCGCTTAATATCTTGAAAGCTGATGGTGGAACCATTGCTTTTACAACGTCACGCACCAACCCAGTACAGACTATTCTCTCAGGCCCTGCTGCCAGTGTCATGGGAATTATCGCTCTCAGTTCAATCAGTGAAGATGCTATAATTTTAGATATTGGCGGGACCACAACCGATATCGCAATTTTTGCGGCTGGAGCTCCTCTACTGGAAAAAGATGGGGCTAGCTTTGCCAGCCGGGCAACCTCAATCAGAGCCATCAAAACCTGCTCAATCGGGATTGGTGGAGATTCACTAATTGCCATTAACAAAGAGGGAGAGATCACAGTCGGACCCCAACGCCAGGGCCCACCCATGGCCCTGGCCGGCGACGCTCCCACCCTGATTGATGCCTGTAATATTGTTGGCCTATCGACTTTAGGCGACCGGGAAAAATCTTTTGCAGGCTTTGCTCACCTGGCCGAAAAAAGTCCACTTGAAGCAGAACAGCTGGCCCAACGAGCTCTTGAAATTGCTCTAAAAACAATCCACGACCAGAGCTCTCAACTCTTAGATGAGATCAACCAGAAACCTGCATATACGGTTGCAGAGATCATTCACGGCGAGAAAATAGTCCCGCAAAAACTCTTTGTCATGGGCGGTCCGGCTTTAGTGTTAGCACCTGAACTTGAAAAAAGTTTCAACCTTGAAACTGTTGTCCCAGAAAACTTTGCCATTGCCAATGCGGTGGGGGCAGCCTTAACCAAACCGACAATGGAGGCTGAACTTTTTGCCGACACCGGTAAAAAAAGAATGTTCATCCCATCCCTAGATTTCAAGAAAGAGATCGATAGTTCATACTCTTTGGCAGAGGCCAAAGAAGACGGAATTCTCGCCCTGACCGAGTACCTCAAGAAAAACCACTTTAGTTCTGATGAAACACCTGAAATTGAGGTGGTTACAGCTGAAGAGTTTAACATGGTCGATGATTACGCCATCGGCAGCAAATCTATTCGGGTATGCTGTCAACTTAAACCGGGTCTTGAAAATAACTATTTGTTACATCAAGGATGAATAAAATGCAGAGTCTGAAAAACCTGGGAGTTATCTTTTTCCCGGCTTACGACTGGGCCATCAGCCCAACCCATCCCGAACGTGAAGAGCGCCTGCTCTACACCCAGGACCAGCTTCTCGAAGAGGGCCTCTTCGACCTTCCCAACATTACTGAGTTTAAACCAGAAGTTGCAAGCTACCGCGACATCGACCGGATTCACTACTGTTTTCCCGATGCCAAAACAGTCTCAACGGAATCTCATCTGGTCGCTGCAGGGGGTGCCATTAAAGCGGCTCGCCTGGTCATGGAAAAAGAGGTCGACAAAGCCTTTGCCATGGTCCGGCCACCGGGTCACCACGCCATGAAGGTGGTCCACGGTAACCGGGGCTTTTGCAATATCAACAATGAGGCGATCATGGTTGAATTCATCCGTGAACATTACGGCCGGAAGCGGATTGCGATTGTCGATTCCGACTGTCATCATGGTGACGGCACGCAAGATATCTATTGGCATGACCCGGATGTTCTTTTTATATCGATGCATCAGGACGGTCGCACATTATACCCGGGAACCGGTTTCAGCGATGAACTTGGAGGCCCTTCAGCCCGAGGCAGAACAATCAACCTACCCCTACCGCCAAACACCTCTGACGAGGGTATACTCTATGTTTACGACAACCTTATCCAACCAATACTTGATGATTTTAAGCCTGACATAATTATAAATTCTGCAGGTCAGGACAGTCATTACAGTGACCCAATCACCAATATGAATGTCTCAACTCAAGGATACGCCAAACTAAACGAAAAACTTAATCCCGATATCGCGGTTTTAGAGGGCGGTTACTCTATCCAATCAGTTCTACCTTATGTTAATTTAAGCGTTCTTTTGGCGATGGCAGGCCTTGACTACAGCCATGTCATCGAACCAGACTACGACTGTGACAAGCTCCGCCAAAGTTCAAAGATCAGCAGCCACATTGAAAAACTCTGTGCATCAACCTTAAAAAGCTACTTTAACCCAGCACCGCTGAATGTCAAACTCAACCAATACGACACACGTATAAAGAATATCTATTACGACACTGACGGCATCAGCGATCAACAGGTTGAGCAGATCATGGTCTGTTCAACCTGCTCTGGTGTCCGCCATCTTACTTCAAAAACTGATAGGGGTACATCCTGCATGGGAATCGAAATACCCATCGATGCCTGTAAACGTTGTCGTGACGAAGGTCACCGCTTACTAGATGAGGCCCGAAAGAATTTCAAGGGAAGTGCAATAAAATTCATCAATCGGCCTGACCAGGAATATCTTACAATCAACGAATTTGAGTTAACCCCAATGGGCCGCTACTATTTTTGATGGCTAAGTGAAAATTACGGCTACTTGATAATCGCTATAAGTTTCAGCTATCGGAACATTCGCCTACCCGCGAACAACTCGGCAGTCATTTATCATAAACGGGGTCACATCTTGACAAATGGCGGGTTAATAGTCTAG
>DAOWHJ010000154.1 GCA_030641485.1 Pseudomonadota bacterium | reverse complement strand
TACGGTCACAGTATATATCGGCAATGCGACCGGTTTTGCTTTTCAAACCTATTCGTCTACAGCGCCGTAGTTTTACTTAGTGCCCGACCGAAAATAACAAAAAAGTCCACCCCGCTGAATTTAACGGAGTGGACTTTTTTGTTATGGCTAGTAAAACATTCAAGTATCTAAATAGCCTAATTTAAAGCACATTTGACCAGTCACTCCTCAACCCAATCTTTCATTTTAATCTCAACTTCCGCCATCAGCTTACTGACAGTGTCCTGATCACCGGCACCTTTCCCTTCCGTCTCAATCGACAAAAAAAGTTCGGTTAACATAGCAAACGGGGCTGCACTGAAATTATTAAAAGTCCCTTTTAAAGCATGCGCAAAAAAACCGACCTCTACTATTTGCTTAGCACTAACCGCACTTCGAAGTGCGGGCAGATATTCACTCACAGCCTCACACAGAGCCGCAACAATCTCGGCAGCACCTTCATCACCAAACCCCATCGCCTCAAGGTCATCGTGTAGAAAGCGCTTAAGATAATCTCTGTCAAAATCCATAAATCCCCCTCAGGCAACAAGAAAACGTAATTTTACAGTTGTTATGAACAATATCTTGGTGTATGGTACCTCCATAACAAAAAAACATCTAAATTACCAAACATGTTTGATGCACTAGTAAAAAGTCTCGGAATGGCTAAGTAAAAAATTCGATCTACTGCGTTGTTCGGACTTTTTACTTAGCCATCATTTTTACAATTTTTCAAAACTACCTTATGAGAGAGCTGGTCCCCTCACCCGATATAATTGACGATCTGTTGGCAGAGAACTGGGAACTGCGCTGGCGGGTTCTCAATCTCCTGCAACAAACACAAGTAATACTGCAAAACTATGCCCGCTCTTCACGAGAGTATAAACAAGCCCAGACCTTATGCCTGAAGATGGCAGGCCGCCTTAACGGTGCTAGTGACATCAACCTGCACCTGATCCTGGCTGCGGCCTGGTTTTTAGGGGGTAGCCATTTCCTGCTCCTGGCTCTGGAAAAAATTGGGGTCGACGATCCGGAAGGTAATCACAGCGAGATTAACAAGCTCAAAAAACCACTCTCTGGCAATCATCCAGAAGCCTCTTTTTTCAATTACTTTCACTCTCTACTCAGCCGTAACCAGGCCGTCGATGCTGCGACCGCCACTGCCATCAGAATATTCCCCCCAGAACTCACCTTGAATCTGCTCTTGAGTATCCCTGAACCTGACACCAGATTATCCGCTTTAACCCAGTTCAAAAAACAGTATCCAGACACCTTTTTCAATGATCTGCTCCTGAAAGATGACTTTGCTCTGGTCAAAAAAAGGCCGGAACTTTTAGACCTTATCGGACTACCGATAGAACCTGACCTTAAAACCCAGATTGATGAATTTGTAACAAACTTACTGACAACCAGCTCACCAACAACCGAAGCTGCGGCCCGGGCAGCTGGTCGCCTCCAACTTTCAGGCTGCAAAGCAAACCTTATCAGTCTTATTGATGAGATTCCCGCCGCCGCCGGGGCTTTGGCCCGCCTCCAAGATACAAACGGCTATCAAAAACTACTCCAGGCCGGAAAATCATGGCGCCGGAAAAAAAGAGCGGCCGCACTAGAAGATTTAGCCTGGTGTCAGACAGCAGAAGCGATTGAACTCCTGCAAAAAAGAGCCCTGCAGGGCAATCTTGAGGAACGACAAAAGGCCCTGGCTGCCTTGGGTCACATGCGCACTCCAGAAGCCTTGCAAGCCCTCTACCGCATAATGGCAAAAACCGACAAAGAGAAAGAACTCCACTCTGTTTTTCACGCCCTTGCGGGCCCCAAATGGCCGGGAGAGAACCGGACAATTGCAGACTCTTTGAGTCAATGGTCGGAGAAAATTGAACTCTACCCTCAAATACTTCAAGCCCTGGCCGCACTGGGCGACAGTGACAAATGGGTTGAAATTCTGAAAAAAACATCCAGCCCAGTCTTAAAGCCGCACTACCGTGAACTCGCTCTCTTTATGTGCCGCCACGCAGACCGCTATGAAATTCGTCACCATATTTTAACCCTTATCAACGACATTGACTGGAGTTTTTCATACCGTCTCTTAAATCTCATCTCTCCGCAGCTCAAAAGCTCCGACATCGGCACTCTTCTGGATCTACTTAAAGACCGCGACGAAAAACGCAAACTAACGATCAAGGAACGCCTGACCAAAGGTCAGGACCTGGAAAAAATGTCGGCCGCTTTAGCTGAATTTTTTCAGCAACATCCTGAAATTTCAAACCTCACCATAAAAAAAATGGTAACCCATGCGATTATGGCAACCGCTCCAAGCCAGACTGAACTGTTCACATCTCTTCAGCAACAACCAACCGAGTTAGTCAAACTGATGCTGAGCCCAGGCAACAGCCAGAGCACCTCTGACCCGCGTGATTTCCCCCTACTCTTAACCATGCACCTACTCTCTGAAATCGAGGTTGACGGCAGTGATTGTTTTGCGCTAGTAGTACATCGGACCCGACGTTACAGCGGTTTTTTCAGAGAAGCAATCACCGCAATTTTTGATCGACTACTTGAAACCGAAGGTGAACTTGACCAGACTGAAAATTTACCAATCCTAAACCAGATTATTTACTCTATTCGCGGGCAATCCCATTTTTCCAGCTTGCGTGATAAGGTGCTCAAACGTATCAGCCAAATAACCCGCAACAGCCGTGAACTTTTGGTCTTCAATGAGGCCTCACAAACTCGTGAGTTAAGAATTTTAAAGGTCCGGAAACTTAAAGGTTAACAAAACCAGAGCTATCAATGGCCAAAACTGTCTCAATATTTTTCAACAACGTCAACCTGCAGATCTACAGCCAGGATGAAAAAAGCGGTGTGATCGAATCCGTTCATTTAGGTGACATTTCGACTACAGTCGAAATCAAAACCCCAAAAGGGCGGGAGAAGATCCACTTGGTCCCGGCGATGATCTGCTATGAGGACCGTATTTATTGCGGCCAAGAGGTCTTTGCTCACAAAAAATTCCGCTCTCCGGCAACTTTCAGATACATGAAACAGTACATTGGTAAGGAGCAGTACCTGCCCAGAATTATTGGGGACCAGGAAATCAGCACTTTTCAGGCGGCAGCCGATCTTTTGATAAATATTATCGACCGTATCCACGAGCTCTACGGTAAAGATCAGGTGGCAATGATAGTCTTCATTGTTGAACCCTTAAATTTCCAGATTTTTGCCTCTACTATTGAGGAGTTCTGCTTAAGGATCGGTTTAATTAATTACAAGATTGTGGATGAAGCCGTCTGCGCGCTCTTAGCATACGATCTCGCCAGCCAAATTGACCAGCATTTAGTCTATCTCATGTTCGGCTACACGACTATCGATTTTTACTTGATTAAGATTGTCGAAAGCAACCGTGAGCCGAGGCTCCAAAGTGTGATCATCTGCAGTATGCACAAAAACTACGGTGGCGTAGATATTGACAAGGTAATCCACGACTCTCTTGCCGACAAACTTCCGCTCAGCATGAAAAAAGCCCGGGAAATAAGGGGCAAACTCAACGTCAACCCTAACTACCGTGAAACGATCGACGGCATTGAGCTCTCCTTAACTCGCAACGATCTCCATGAGTTGCTCGATCAAAAGGGTTACGGCGAAGAGCTGCGGATGCTCCTGCGCGACCTCTTTGACCTGGCTTCAGGTTTTGGTGTCACCTTTGATAACGTCGCATATGTACTGGGGTGTGGTTTGAGTCTACCAACCCCTTACTACCAGGATATCATGAGAGACTTTTTCGGACCTAAACTTTTAAGCCACAGAACCCACGATGCTATCCCGATTGGGGCCTTAAAGTACCTGCAAAAGGGCGGGCGTCAGGCCACGATTAAAGCCAACTATGCAATTCGGAGTCGCACCGCCAAGGGCGATGGCTACCGCTATGACATAATTGTCCCCAAAGGGACACCATACCCGACACAAAATGGCATTACGAGTATTGTTGCGAATGGCTTTTTTGTTGGTCAGCTTGAAGTTGAACTTGACATCATCCGGATGGACCGCCCTGAAAGTAGCAGCGACCGAGAAATTGTCATTGATGATGCCGGACGTATCCAGATGGAGGAGAATTTAGGCGATGAGCAACAATCATTCATCAACCAGGCTCGACCGGAGATCATCCCCTTAGATCCGCCGGCTCTGGACAATGAACAACGCCTGGAAATCACCTTTGATGTAAGTCTAAACCGTGACCTCCTGATTACGGTAAAAGATTTACGCCGCAATCAAACTATCTGGAAACGTAAAAAATCGGTGCGTATGGAATGAAGAAAGATCCTGAGCAGACGCCCTCTGATGTTAGTCCCAAAATCCATATCAGAATCAGTGATGACGGCGAGATCTGCGCCTGGGGCCTGGAACAAAACCATGAAGAACTACTCTTAAATTTGACTGGCAACCAAAATTTAGCTGATCAAATCAAGGCAATGTCTTTTAATTTATGTGGATAGCTTATTGATAGAGGATGATATGGACTTTCTTGAGCGCCTTAACACAACCATTCGCAGCAACCATTCACTGATAAACATAATCACTTATGAAGAGGCTCGCTTCCACTCAATGCTGAGTGAATCTCCACTTTTCAAAGACAAAAATATCATCGTCTGGGACTTGGGTGATGGTTTCAGCCCGCTCAAAGGTGACCTCGGCGGAATCAAAAATCGCGACCGGGCTGACCCTATCACCTGTCTGCAGGAGATCAAGAAATTTAAAGGTAACGCTCTCTTTATTCTCCGTGATTTTCATCTCCATTTTCGCGAAAGTATCATTTTAAGATCCCTCAGGAACCTCAACCATGATCTTCAGTTCACAAAAAAAACAATTGTCCTGACCACCCCGACCCCAACCTTACCCATTGAATTACGCGAAGACATTTGCCAACTTGAACTTGAACTTCCGGGCTACTCCGAGATCGAGAAAGAACTTGACAGTATTGTCGTAAGTGCGGCCCAAGGAAAACCACCCACGCCTCAACTAAAAGAGAAAATTATCGAATCGACCATGGGCCTGTCGATGGTTAACATCAAGAATCTATTTTCCAAGATCATCATAACCCATGGGTCTATTGATGAGCGCGCAATTGAAATTATTCTCCTGGAAAAGCGAGGCATCATCAGAAAAGGTGAAATCCTAGAATTCTTTCCGGTTCAGGAAAGCCTAAATGACATTGGCGGACTTGAAAATCTTAAAGGGTGGCTGCGCAAACGCAGCCAGGTCTTCACGCACAAAGCCAAAGATTACGGCCTTCCGTCACCGAAAGGGATTTTGATTATTGGCATCCAGGGTACTGGTAAAAGCTTGGCTGCCAAGGCCACTGCCGGGCTCTGGAAATTACCTCTTCTAAGAATGGACTTAGGTAAGGTCTTTGGCAGCCTCCTCGGTGAATCTGAACAGAACCTACGCCAGGCGATTAATCTGGCTGAAACTATCTCCCCCTGCATTCTTTGGATCGATGAACTTGAAAAAGCTTTTGCGGGCAGTTCCGGCTCAGCCGGTGATGGTGGCACTTCAGCTCGTATTTTAGGAACTTTTTTGACTTGGATGCAGGAAAAAACTAAACCAGTCTTTATTATTGCAACCGGCAATGACGTTGCCCAACTCCCTCCAGAGTTGATGCGTAAAGGTCGATTTGACGAAATTTTCTTTGTCGATCTCCCCTCAAATTCAGAGCGCCAAGCAATTTTCAAGGTCCTGCTTGAAAAGGTGCGCCCTGTAATCCGCCAGTTTGACCTCACAAAACTTGCAGATGCGACCACCGACTATAGTGGTGCTGAAATTGAGCAGATTATCTATGACGCAATGTTTAACGCATTTGACGACAATCAGCGTGAATTTACTGAAGCTGATGTTCTTGCCAGTGTCAGTGAAATCATCCCAATTTCACGCTTAATGAGCGAAAAAATTGATGGGCTCAAAGCCTGGGCCGCGCAAAGAACCCGAAAAGCAAACAGCGAGTCGTAGCTGGTTGGCCTGATTCCATATCAGGTATAACCCCACAGTTTGACTAACATTAATAATTCGGAGAGATGTCATGTCACACTTCACCAAGATTAAAAGTAAAATTGCTGACAAAGTTTTTTTAAAAAAGGCGATCAGCGACATGGAACTAGAATATCAGGAGGGAAAACTCAAAGCCAAGGGCTGGCTCTGGAAAAAAGAGAAAGCTGACCTCATTATCCCGACAAAAAGTGGTTGTGACATCGGTTTCCGTTTTAACGGAGAAACCTACGATGTCGTCGCTGACTGGGACTCGATTCAGGACGTTGACCAAACTACTTTCATGGACACCTTAAATCAACGCTATGCCTACAACGTGGTTAAGGACACTTTAGCTCAACAGGGCTTCCTCCTAACCAACGAAGAAAATGAAGCGGGCACTATAAGCATGACTTTGAGTCGGGAGTCCTAACCTAACTAATGATGACTAAGTAAATAAGTCCGGTACTTTTTACGCCCAGAGGAAGTGCCCTTGGGGTGCGAATCCATCAACAATAAATTTAGAGGGTGAAATTAGAATGGAAAAAATCAACATTACAATTGGTGCAGATGGTACGGTTGACCTTGATCTAGCTGGGTTTGAAGGAGGTAAATGCAAAGAGGCAACTAAAGCCCTCGAACGCCTGCTTGGCAATGAAATTGTAGAGCGTACTTTAACTAGTGAATACTACCTAGCTAATGAGCTCAAACAGGAAGAAAAACTCCCTGGTTCTTGACAAATTTCACAAGATCGAAATTGGATCTTTTTTGTTCAGAGCAAAAAAACTTGACAATCAACACACCATCGGTTAGTTTTATGAAGATAGCTTATATTTTTTTGACGATTAGCTGTTCGCACTTAAGCACCATAATTCACATGCGTGACGGAGAAGAGAATGAGTCCCAGCCAGGCTAGAACTTACAGCCGTAACTACAGTCAACACACTGCAGACACAGACGCAGCAGATTTCCTGGAGCTTATCCAACAAATTTCGGTACTCACCAAGATTGGAGCTGTTTGTCTGGTGATGGGTAAGTTTTTTGGAATAATGGCGATTCCGGCAGCCTTTATTCCAGCCCTCAACATCTTGGTCTTCCCCCTGATTGTAATGTGGGGTGGATTTGTGATTCTCTCAATTGTGCTTTGTTCTGTTGACCACTTCCGTAAAAAGAAGCTGGCCGACAATGCTGAGGCGGCACCACAACTCCAACATGAGCTTGAAAAACAGGTTAGTGATGCTCCTGCAATCATAATTCCTTTGGCAGTTGGTCAAAACTGAGACCAAAATCAAGCCAACTGACATTTTAAGTATGTTTACTTGACAAAGGGCATCTGCAAATATCGCAGGTGCCCTTTTTTGTGCCCTACGCAAACCTGATGGCTAAAAAAGTCCGATCTACGCCCATGGGAAGTGCCTTTGGGGTGCCAGCTGTGGTGGTTTTTCATGCACTCGACATATTACATGTATAGTCTCTCGCACCTGAAAAACCACCACAGCATGTGTATCGAAATTTTTACCTAGCCATCCGGTAATTTTTTTTACGAAGGCATCAAACTTAAGACTTTCAGTAAACTTGCAACCCCTTCAATTGGTTCCCAAACATACCTTTTGAGCCCACAGCAAGCCACCAACACAAACTAAACGACCCACCGATTTGGGTCAAAAGACGCACATAATTGACCTCCGGCTAAACGAGTTTAATCTCCACCAGACAACCATGAAGACCTTACAAACAATTTAGCAATTAAATCTTAATCATGCTTTGTATTTTGTATAAAGAATTAACAATTACACAGCCTTATAAAATGATACCTCATTCTATAGGGTGCCCTATGGTTCGTATCATGGAGATAATTTTGTTCGCGATAGGAGCTCCGTAAAATTTATGTTTGTGCATTTTTTTGCTTGACTCATTCACTGGGTTAATGTATGTTAATGAGTCAAATGACAATGAGCAAACTCTAATGTGGTCAACGTAAGAGAATTCAAGTGCCAACCTCCAAACTGGTGCTTGGCAAACCAAAAACAAAAAGGACTATTTAGATGGCTGGATTACAATGGCGGCAACTTAGGATTGTAGCCGGACTGATAATCGGATGTTGCCTGTTGACACCCCCCGTTTCAGCTCTGGAATTAGGCGGTGCGGAGGCTTCGTTACGCAGCACCACAGAGTATAGACTGCAGTGGTCAGACAGTCCGGCAGACTATATGGTTACAGATGAAAATAGTGACCAAGATTTTTTCGAGACCCTCTCTGCTGACGTTATTTGGCAGGACAAGGGCTTAAGCTTCTCGACTATGGTGACCTACGCCAAAGATCTTGATGGCACTCGCTCGGGCTCGATTTTTCAGGATTACACCGATAGCCGTGGCAGCCATCGGCAGGATTTTGAATGTTATTACGCTTACCTAGAAAAGAGTGGCCTCTTTACTGACGCACTCACAGTAAGAGCCGGTCGCCAGTATGCTTATGGGGCTGAAAACATCCAATTTGACGGACTCTGGGCCCGCTACGACCTACCGCAACTTTTAGGGCTTGAGATTGAGGCCTTCGGCGGGCTCATCACCCAACATTACGATGACCTTGGGCCGAGCGGAATTGGTGGTGCCAACTTACGAATTCGCCCTTTACCTGGCCTTGCAATTGATCTAAATGCGGTAATTTTTGAAGAGACCTCTTGGGAAACTGCCCTCTACTGGCAGCCTTCAGATTCTTGGAAATTACGCAGCCGGGTCGCCTTCATTAATGACCATACTCGATTTATTGACGGTGGGGTTGAAACCACGATTGCGGCAACCGGAACGGTCCTTGATTTTTCCATCTATCGACGTTACGACATCGCTTCCGAGGCCGATTTTCTTTTCGACTTCAGCTATACTCTTGATGAAGCTTTAAGCTCAGAAATGAACCGTCTCTACCTGATGCAGGAAGAGAGCTACCTACAATTCGATGTCCGCGTAAGTCAGCCCATCCCCTTCGTTCACGGACTCACCGTTTTTGGCCGTTACTGCAACCGCAACCTCTCACACAGTGACGATGAAAACATTTACAATACTGACTTCCACCGAATTACTGCTGGATTTGACCTCCATGAGGGTTTCGGTATCCATGGTTCGCACTTTAGTGCTGGATACAGCCATTGGTGGGAAAAGCGTGATAAATTCTACGAAGGCGAATCGACCTCCTGGTTTGCCGACCTTGAGCAGGAACTCTTTCAGACATTAGAGATTTCTTTAGGCTACTACCATAAAAGTGAAGATGTTAACAGCCTGCTTGAAAACGAAGCGTCAACGAGCTACCGGGCTGCAGTCGCCTACAAAATTTGTGCCTATTCACGGGTAGAACTGGCTTACGAATACGCTCAGGATGACTTCTATGAAGATGAGCTCGGGGTTGATCACATCAATTCACTAACAGTAACTCTAGACCTTGATTTCTAACGAAAATCAATCGGCTTTTAGTTTTAAAGCAATCAAAACAACCTTACTATAAAAACGGACATTTTTATGTGCAAGCAAAAAAGAAGATTACTCTGGATAGGACTTGCGGCTTTAGTTTTCGGAGCTCTGATTCTCGGAGCCTGTAAATCATCAGTGGGTCTTAAGTTTAGTCACCGCTTCCATATCATCGAGCAGGAAGCCAGTTGTGACACCTGCCACAAAACTGATACTGACGGCAACCGAACAGCGGCAACCATGGATACTTGCCAAGAGTGCCATGATTTCAATGTTGACGAACCGGGACCTGGCTGCCTACTCTGCCATACCCCCGAAAGCGCTGCCAAAGATTACGAAATCAAGAGTGTGGCAAAACCGATCGGCTTTGCCGACCTGATTTTCAGCCACGAAGCCCATACTGAGCTCAACTGTGAATCATGTCACTACGCCATTAATAAAGATCGTGGTTTCGACAAAGGACCAACTATGGCCCTTTGCCTTAACTGCCACAAAAGCCAAGATGGCCCAACCGACTGTGAGGCTTGCCACACAGAACTCCGGGCTGAGAAAGCACCGGTAAACCATAGCCAGGATTGGGATGCAAAGCATGGCTTTGCCAGCAAACTTACCGACTCCTGTTACTGCTGTCATTCCAACCGCCAGGCTTTCTGCGAAAAATGTCATCAGACCGAGAAACCAAAAGACCACAACTTTGGCTGGAAGACCTCAGGCCATGGGGTTGAAGCCACTCATGATCGCCGGGTTTGTGCTACATGTCATGTTGCTGGCTACTGCACCGATTGCCACAAACACCAGAAACCGGTCTCGCACAAGCGCGGCGACTGGATGTCATACCAGCGTGAAAACGGACATGCTGAAGCGGCCCACCGTAACTTCCGGAGCTGTAATGTTTGCCATGAAACCGGTGAGTGCATGAAGTGTCATAAGGGCATCGTGCTGCGCAAGCAGTAGACTAATCCACTTTAAAACCTAAAATATTTAACCATATATTTGCATGTATTACTAATAAAACCTTTGGAGGTAGTTAAATGAAGAAGTTTTTACCCATGATTTTTGGAGCACTCCTGCTGGCATTGGTACCAATGCTCGCGGCGGCGGCCCATCCCCCGGTAACCCTGTATGACGGTCAGGGCAACCGGATTATTGATCAACTTGATGATAGCGAAATTGTCACCGCTGAAGGCGGCTCGATCTACAAGGCGGGCCCGCCCTACAGCCCGAAACAGACTTGTGGCAAATGCCATGACTACCATGCAGTCACCAAAGCCTACCACTTTCGTGAAGGTGCTAATGTTGACGGCCAAGGAATCAGTGATACCTGGGTCAGTGAAAACATGGATGATAACCCGCTTTACAAATACCTTGCCAATGCCTACGGACATCTCTTAAGTCCGGGGCAATTCGGTGCGTGGTGACCCCCCTCTTACCGCCAGGTGGCGGCAAAAAAAGAGCGTGGTGATTACCGTCAACCCTTCACCTCAGAAGATAAACCCTACTTCTTCGATATGGGCACCGCTGAACATATTGAGAGCTGCCAATCGTGCCATCCTGGTGGCGGTCCGGTCGAGGGAATTTTCGGTGAGGATGGAACTCTTACCCAGTTCGGTGATCCAAGCCTGGTGGAAGAGCACAGCTACGACCGTGATTTCTACAACTACAGTGTTAACGACATCACCATGGCAATTTACGGTGCAGAAACCATCGAAGAGACCATGAAGAACCTCGGTGCACCGAAAAAGCATGATTGGTCAAAATCGGGAACTGTGGAAGCCGACTGCTTGATGTGTCATATCGACCCGGAAAGCCCCTACGGTTACCGGGCTGCTGATGGTCTGAAGGTCAAGACCTACCGTCCCCGGATGCTAATGTTTGCTGAACGTGACGAAAACTTCAAGGTCCAGAAGATCTCTTTTGGGATGCCAACCCAGATTGGCCTGAAGAACAGCACTACTCTCTACTATAGTGACGGCCTCCAACGTATGGGTCGCCCAACTCCGATGATGGCTTTAGCTCAACTACCGAAAGAGATTGTTGGTGAAATGATGCAGATGTGGGTTGATGGCTTAAAGCAGATCGAAGCCAACGGCATCAATCTTCCTTTCGCGCTCTACGGCCCCAACATCGCCAAAATCTGGGATGCAAAAACCGGTATGCTGCGTGAGGAGTACTGCGCTAACCCGAATGGAGTTATGGACGAAATGGGTCGCCTCGGTGCAGCTCAGGCGGCCATCGGTCAACTTTTTCAAGGTTTTTTACAGTACATGAAGGATAAGGGTCTTCTACCGCCCGATGCCGATATGAATATGTTGATGGGTCTCTTCTTCAACGACTTCATCTTTGCTTACAAAATCCAGTTTGAAAACGATATGATGTTACCGATTCCGTATGCATTAAGAGCTTATGAGCCAGGCAAATTCTACACTAACTGGGATAGCTTTCATGCTTCTACCCGTGACTATATCCGTTCCGGCCTGATTGAAGGTGAAGGGATTCCGTACGTTGGTAAAAACGGTACCGAACTAAGTGCGACCATGTATGCCATGGGTCTGATTATGCAGGGTGACTACCGCTATATCAGTCCGGAGACCGGTCAGCTTGACCTGGCATTAGTAATTCAGGATCTCCAGGAAGGAAAAATTCCGGAGGGGGAAATCAATCCGGTCATGCATGACTACCTGCCCGGTTTTTTTAACTACATGCCTTCAGGCGAACTCATGGGTCTTGATTTCAACCATGACGGAGCCCCGGTTACATATTTACGGATTGATCGCGATGGTGACACCTGGACGCCTAAGGTCTTCTACAATCTTGGTGACATCGGTGAAGATGGAGCCCTGCCGATGACCGAGATGTTTGGCGGCCAGGATGATCGTGAAAGCTGGAAGTGGGTTAAAGTCTGCGGTGAATGCCATGTTATGACTAAAGATCACGGCAACAGCGAATGGACCAGTTCAAGAAAATACAACCTTGGTTTTTCAGCTGACTATGTAAAAAATGGCCACTACGTCAATTTCACTAACGACACTGAAGACCGTGGATACGATGTCCATATGTCGGGTAAATGGATGGGTTGCGGAAGTTGTCATCTACGTGAAAATGGCACAGTTGAAGATAAACATAACTTCCTAAAAGGAGTTGATACCGCCCATATGGTACGTAACGACCTTGATGCCAACCCGCGAGTCAAGAGTTGTGAAGGTTGCCACATGGGTGGCGAGGGTCACGGCAACAACCCGTCCGTCCGGCATGAAGAAGTTTTTGGCGAGAACACCGGGCGCCACTTGTCTGAGATTGCCTGCCAAACCTGTCATGCGCCAAAACGGAAAACCTGGAATTTCCGCTGTTTTGATGACACCCTAGGTTACTATGCTAACTTTGACAACCTGATGGGGTACAACATCCTCCCAGGCGGTGACAATTCGGTTATGGCATTCCCATCACCAGCCTACGCGATTTCACCGGTCTACTCCTGTTCACCGGGTTATGGGATTCCCCACTTCAATATGGTAGCGAACCACATTGATGCTGACGGTAAAGGTCAGGAATCGATGGACATTCAGTCGCAAATGGTTGATTATTTCTTTATGGACGGTGAGTCTGACCCGGGTCAGTTAGTTAACGGGATGCCGACCAACTTTAAATTTGACTTCTGGAAATACTTCCTCCAGGCCAGCTACGAAGGCATGAAGTCGATGGGTATTCCACTCGAGTATACTGAGCTGACCGATAATGAAGTAATCCCACCACTCTATTATGCTAACGGTCTCAATGGTTATCCACAAATCGTCCCAGGCAATCCGATTACGGTTATGACCTGGGTCGACACTAACCCGCAAGAAGATGCCGACATGAGTGAAATGCCTTATGCTGGGGCGCGGATTATCTACCTCAAAGAGCTCAACGCCACAATAAAAGAGTACAAGAAACCTACCAAACTCGGCATGGTCTCTCCCATGGAGATGGCTATGATCCCGGCAAACGATCCGACTTGGGCCCAGAACCCTTACGTCGGCCGCGTTATCCTGAAGGATAGCGGCTACGTCCTCTTTGACCACACCGGCGATATGTTTCCAGACATCTGGTGGGATGAAGATGTCAAGGCCATGCAGGAATCTCTTAAGAAGGTAATTATTGCACAGGGAGGCACCAACCCGAACCCAGTCCTTTTCATTGCAGCTCACTACTTCTCTGGCAGCCATGGAATCAAACCCAAAGAGGAAGCTCTAGGGTCCAAGTCATGTAACGACTGTCATGGCAGTGTCGCCAACAGTGCCGGTGCCCTTCGGGTTACTGACCGGATCATCTCATTTGTTCCTTGGGCTCCGCCTTGGTTTAGAGATGAAAACCGGGCGATGCGTTACGACCCTGCACACGGTATGGTTCCGGCTAATCCGGATGGTCTCTTTATTGTTGACGGTGAGGTTGATTATATTGATGTAATTGAAGCTAACGGCATGCGTATCCTTGGTGCCCGCGAGAAAGACATTCTCAAATTGAGCCTCCATCACGCAGAAGCCCTTTTCTCACTGACCTCTGAGGGCACGGTTAAAGGTGACTCTATTTTCGGAGTTGACCCGGCATTGTTAACCCTGGAAGAGCAGGAAAGAGAATACGCCAGACAGGTAGTTAATGGCCCATGGATGGATAAGAGTCATTTTTACATCCCGCAAGAACTTAAAATTCATAAACTGGCAGCTCTTGGCTTCACCGTCGGCGGCCAGGAAGATGTCTATCTTAGCGGTCGTGGGTTCGCCAAGGCTTTCGTATTGCGTTACGAACTCAATTCAGGCCATAGCTCCGATGACGCTCATGCGACAGAGCCGGTCCCGGCAGCGATTATTCGCCTGCCCTACACTGGTGCCGAGCCGGAAATCTGGAAGCTGGGAGAGCACGATACATTCTACACCCGAGCCCATGATGCTGTTATTGTCGGCCACCAGAGTGCTTATGTACTGGTCAAAGTCTATGAACCTGGTGAATATGTTGCGGTTGAGCCCGGTGCTGGTGGCGGTAACCAGCTCCTTTACGATCTTTGGGGTGCATTCATGAAATAGCACTACTGGTAACAACAAAAACTAACGCGGGTATAGTTGCTCGCAGAGAGGGCCATTTTCAGACTTGAAAATGGCCCTCTTTTTTCAAAAACAATTGACTTGACTGGATAATATTATGTCAACAACTGTTACGGCGATCTCAGGCCCTGAGATTGAGAGTGAATATAATCGGCCGCTTTTTATGATTCCGGTCTCAGCTGGTTTCCCGTCTCCTGCAGATGACTACATCGAGAACCACCTCGACCTGAACAAGTACCTCATTCGTCATCCAGCTGCAACTTTCTTCGTTAAAGTTAAAGGTGATTCAATGACCGGTGCAGGTATCCAATCAGGTGATCTCCTGATTGTGGATCGTGCCCTGGAGGCGAGCGACAAAAAAGTCGTGATCGCCATTATTGATGGTGACTTGACTGTAAAAAGGATTCGGGTAGATAAGAAAAGAGTTTTTCTGCTTCCTGAAAACCCGGAATACGGTCCCACTGAAATTATCGAGGAGATGGATTTTGAAATCTGGGGTGTGGTTACAAGTGTCATTCACGCACTTTAGGGTTATTAAAAACCTAGGGAGCTTGTGACGAGCACTTGGGGTTAGCAGAAAAGAAGCTCGCCTTTTATAGATTTAATATTCGGACCCATAAAAGACGAGCTCATAGCACGGAGAACGGACAACACTGAAAGAGAGTCAAATTCACACTGAGCGCTGTTACTTAATGCTATTTAAGAGGGCGGCCACATAACAACATCAACTGATTTGACGCCTAATAAAGGTTGGAATGTCCATATCATCAATCCCGCTGTCAAACTCACTTTCTGAACCAACTACCTTTTTCATAAGAGTTGGTATCTCCTGAATATCTTCAAATTGAAGATCTTTGCTAACCATGCGATCGGCGTCCACCGCTTCGTAGGACGAAACCATTCCGGCAGCCTCATCATTCTGAACCTGAAAAGCTGGACGATCATAATTGTCACGTCGTACGGCTGTACCAATTGGGTACCTTCCGGCAAGACCTAACCCCGGCCCCTTAGCCCCAACTCCAGCAATCGCTGGCTGAGAAGCCTGAACTGAATCAAAACCGGTCGCAATAACTGTAATGCGAAGATCCTCACCCAGAGAGTCATCAAGAACAAACCCGGTGATCACCTCAACATCTTCGTGGGCCTCTTCCTGAATCAATGTCGCGGCTTGATCCATCTCATGCAGGGTCAACTCGGAAGATGCGGTAAAGTTAATAATCACACCGCGGGCCCCCTGAATACTTAGATCCTCTAACAGGGGTGATGCAATTGCCGACTGTGCGGCTTCGAGGGCACGGTTCTCTCCACTTGCAATACCCGTCCCCATAAGAGCCATTCCGGCATTATCCATGATCGTTTTAATGTCCTGGAAATCAAGATTAATATGACCATGGACATTGATAAGGTCAGAGATGCTGCGAACCGCCTGCAACAATACATCGTCAACCGTTTTAAATGCATCGGCAGCAGTTGTATTTTTACAAACTGTATTCAACAACCTCTGGTTCGGAATGGTGATCAGGGCATCTACATTTTCGCGTAACTTTGCCAACCCCGCTTCGGCTATACGCATCTTTTTCTTGCCTTCAAAATTAAAAGGTTTGGTGGCCACTCCAATCACCAGCGAACCTGCCTCCTTAGCCAACTGAGCCACAACAGGTGCCCCACCGGTACCGGTTCCTCCGCCCATACCTGCGGTCACAAAAACCATATCCGCACCAGCCAGCAATTCTGAAATGTGATCAGCATCTTCCAAGGCAGCACTACACCCGATATCGGGATTTGCTCCAGCCCCCAAACCTTTGGTCACCCGGCTTCCTAATTGTATCTTGGATGCAGCCTGTGAGGCCTTCAGGTCTTGCGCATCAGTGTTGGCGACAATAAAATCAACCCCCTCAAGGCCAGATAGAATCATGTTGTTTACGGCATTACCACCGCCACCACCGACCCCTACCACTTTAATTTGTGCCGCTAGATTTACGCTCTCTTCAAATTCAAATGTCATAGCTCTCTCCCTTTAATACTTTAAAGTTGCCCAAACCTTAATTCTAACAATATATTTCAGCAAACTGAGGACCTAAACTGATCTTCCGAAAGAGATCGGGATTAGCTACCCTAAATTTGCATGTTGTTCTAATTTATTAAAAAAAATCCTTCATAAAAGCTGTAAATTTAGCAAAAATTCCACCCATTTCCAATCCCTTAAACCCGTTACTGTTTCGATTTGAATTCTGTCCATCAGCAGCATATCTAAGCAAGCCTATTGAGGTTGCGTAGATGGGGCTGTTGACTGCATCAAAACCACTACCTTGAGTCTCGGGAAAACCGACCCGGGCCTGAAGCTCAAAAACTTTTTCCACAAGTTCTGCCGCCCCTGGCAACAGAGCAGTTCCGCCGGTCACAACAACTCCAGAAACCACCTGGTCATAAAACCCTGACTTATGCAGCTCACGATTTGCCAGTTCAAAAATCTCCTGCAACCGCGGTTCTATAATCTCGCCTAGAATTTGGCGTGGAAGTTTGCGCGGCGGGCGCCCTCCGACACTTGGAACTTCAATTGGCTCCTCTGAGTCAATCATCTTCGAAGTTGTACATCCGTAGTGTCGCTTAATTTTTTCGGCAGCTTCCATTGGGGTCCGTAAACCAAGTGCAATATCATTAGTTACCTGATTACCACCTAATGGCAGGCATGCAGTGTAGGAAATTGCCCCTCCAACATAAACTGCAATATCAGTTGTCCCCCCCCCAATATCGATCAACACCACTCCAAGTTCGCACTCTTCGACGGTAAGTACAGCCCGGCTTGAAGCCAACTGCTGCAATACCACCCCCTTCACATCAAGTCCGGCCCGATTACAACAGCGGTAGACATTTTGCAGTGAGGCTGCAGCCGCCGTCACGATATGCACATCGACTTCGAGCCTGACCCCAGACATCCCCACAGGATCAACCACCCCTTCCTGATCATCAAGAAAAAATTGTTGAGGGATTGTATCAATCACTTCACGATCCATTGGGATTGCTACCGCCCGAGCTGCATCAAGAACCTGCTCAACATCAGTCTTACTAACCTCCCGGTCCTTAACCCCGATAATACCGTGACTATTCATACCTTGCAAATGACTGCCTGCTATTGCCGTATACACAACCTTAATTTTCTGCCCACAAATCTTTTCCGCCTCTGCCACGGCCTGACGAATGGACTCTACAGTTGAGTCCAAATTAACAACCACACCTTTGCGCAGACCAATTGAAGGAGCAGTTCCTACACCGACAATTTCAAGCCCGGTCTCCCCCTGAACACCTACCAGGACGCAAGTTTTTGTTGTCCCTAAATCAAGACCAACCACCATCTGTTCACTTCTGGCCATATTCCCCTGCCTTTTTATCTGCCTCTATTTTGAACTGCCGTAACCCGGCTACAACCGAGCTCTCCCCGGCACAATCGAAATATTTCACCGATGATGCACGCTCACCCAACAACACGAGAACCTGTCGCCAACGTTCAAGGCGTTCACAATAGTTCTCCGACCCCAATTGCAACTCCCAATTACTGCCCGTTGTAAACAGAGTTACTCCACAAACTTCATCCAACACTATCTGAGCAACCTTTTCCGGCCACTCTTTACCTCTCTCTTCCCAAATCAAGAGTAGGTTCGTGGCCTTCTTAAGCAATCTCCGCCAAACTTGGGGCCGTTGCTGCCATTCATTTAAGCTAAAACCACTGATCACTGGGAAATCCAAGACCTCTCCTGCCGGGGCACGTGCCATCACAACCCCCTCTTCATCAACCAGATACAGATCCTCCAAATATAGCAGAGCCCGAGGTTTGCACTCAACGACCTCAACCTGCAGCAAGTCTGGCAACCGGCGGCGAATCATTGCCAGTTTAATGAACGGTAGCGCCTCTACTCGAGCCTGAGCTTGAACCAAAGAAAATGTGAATATCAGCTGCTCCGAATCCAGGTTCAGAGCTTGAATTATATCATCCCTGTGACACCTATGAATGCCTTCAACTACGATCTCTCTTACTAAAAAGCTGCCGCTCTCTTTTAACCAACCATCTACATTACTTACCAGCGTCGGCAACCAGAGCCACAAGGCACTGCCGCCCAGAGCTAAAAAACAGACCAGCGAAATTAACAGAGCAACCTTACGTATACCACCACTTTTTACGCCGGTGTTGCGAGCCTGCTGGATAGCCTTACGACTATTTCCTGCTCGTAACCGTTGGTTCCCCCTTTTTTTAGCGCGGGGCCAAATCAAGACCAGCACCTTGGAGAATATGATCTATCAGGGCTATAAAATCCATCCCACCGACCTCTGCCGCCTGAGGCAACAGGCTGGTTTCTGTCATCCCTGGCACCGTGTTAATCTCAATCACAAATGGGTTATTTTCCATATCAAGACGGAAATCGACCCGCACGGCACCGCGATCACAGCCCAAAACCCGGGCACTGGCAAGGGCCAACTCCTGAACTTTACGGGTGATAGATTCGTCAATTTGCGCTGGCACCAGGTACTCGGAAAAACCTTTGGTGTACTTTGCTCTATAGTCATAGACCCCACCACGAGCCCGAATTTCAATCAAGGGCAGCGCTGCACCGTGGAGTACTGCTGCAGTCAACTCTAGGCCCGGAATATAGCTCTCAATCATAACCTGCTGACCGTATTCCCGTGCTTGAATTAAAGCCGGTTCCAGATCTCCAGCATCTGTTACAATACTCATCCCCAAGCTTGAACCTTCTGCAACCGGCTTGACCACAAGAGGGTAACCTCCTGGTGGCACCTCAACCTCAATTTCAACACCACTTGGCACTGTGTAGTCGGGAGTCATAATGCCATACGAAAGCAAAACCCTCTTAGTCATCACCTTATTCATGGCAATGCTACTAGCCATTACCCCAGGGCCGGTATAAGGTATCTGTAGATACTCTAAAACCCCTTGAATTGTGCCGTCTTCACCATAGGCACCATGTAAGGCAATAAAAACGACCTCTACTTTTGCCTCTTTAAGTCTGGTAAAAATCTCACGGTCAACGTCAATCAGGGTGACCATGAAGCCAAGCTCTTGCAAGGCCAGCCCCACAGCCTTACCACTTTTCAAGGAAACTTCGCGTTCAGCTGAGAGTCCGCCATAGAGTACCCCAACCTTGGTTCCTGGCGTAAATTTCATTTCTGCTCCCCTCCTGCAGTTTCAATCATAAATCAAGAAAAGACTCTAATTTCGGGCTGCAAAATTGTACCACAATGTTGCCTAACTGAAGCTTGCATGCTCTCCATTAAGTCAATTATATCTTGGCTTGTTGCCGTATCCTCTGCCACAATCACATTGGCATGCTCCACAGCGACCTTAGCTCCACCACAACGCAGCCCTTTACAACCTGCGGATTCAAGCAGGCGGCCGGCAAAATTTCCATCAGGATTCTTAAACACCGAACCAGCATGAGCACCTTGCGGCAAACGTCGCCACCGCTGGCTCCGAATTTCGTTCACTTTAGCAACGATCTCTTGAACCGGTTTGCGGGGCAGGATAAGATAAGCTGCGACGACAATATCCTGCCCCCCTAAACCGCCATCTCGATAGCCTGGGTTCAGGGACGCAGGCGAACGCCAACAAAGACCACCGTCATGCAGCACCCATAGCGCCGCCAAGTGGTCAAAAATCGTACTCCCGAAGGCTCCAGCATTCATGGCTATGGCGCCGCCTAGACTCCCGGGAATCCCAGCCAGATTCTCAAGGCCACCATAACCACCAACTCCACTTAAATTAACCAGAGCCGCCAAAGAAACCCCGGCTTCGGCACGAATCATCACCGAGTGCTTGTCCGAGCCGACAATCTCATAATCCATAAAACCTCTGCTCAAACTGATTACAACTTTGTTTCTAATACCATCATCGGCAATCAGCAAGTTGCGGCCACCACCAAGAATCAGAAAACCGAGCTTAAGTTCGGCAAGAGTTTTAACAGCGAGCAGCAGCTCAGTCAAATCTGCAGGTTGCAGGTAGATTGCGGCGGCACCACCGGTCTTAAATGCCGTTTTGGGTGCCAGCGGTTCCTCCTCAGTCATAAACTCTGATAAACGCTGGCGTAACTCATGCTTTTGTTCAGTCCTAATCAACTCATTACCTTGTCAGTGATGTTTTTTTCAAACATGCTAAAATCCCATTAGGCTATAATCAGCTTTAAGGTATTATATGAAGCAGGTTAATTATTTTTCTCACCCCTTGAACATGAGCGGTCACGGCCACTACCCGGCTCTCCATATTTGGGCTCCGGACCCGGCCCTGCAGGGTGACTTCCCCATGGTAAACATCAACATCAATCCCGATCACATTACTCCCCATCATCTCTGTCAGGCATCCTTTAAGCCTTGTCGCAATTACCGCGTCATCGTAGACCGCCTCGACACTCCGGCCTCCCGGGGTCGAGCATGATATAATGAGTAGAGTCAAAAGAGTGAGAGTAACAGCCACCCACAGTTTGAAGTTGCTTGCTGATCTTACTCTTTTCTGAGAATATGACTCTAGGAACATTATTGACTCTCTATTAAATTCGTAAGTTACGGGTTATCTTTTTAGTAAATATTCGCCTTACTGTGGCTTGGCAGTTAAGTCACAGCGAAAATTGGCGAACTTTGCTGTCGCCCCCATAAATGGGGTCACATCTTAACTAATTCATGGCCTAAGCGATATATGTCACCAGCCCCCATAGTCAGGATCAAATCTGATGATTCGGCATTTGCTATAATAAATTCCCGCAAGGCTTCATGATCCGCCAGGTAGTGGACCTGTTTGTGTCCATGTTGACGGACCGCTTCGGCCAGGCTGGCTCCGGTGATACCATCAATTGGACGCTCTCCGGCGGCATAGATATCGGTGATGAGCAAAATGTCAGCCTCATTGAAAACAACCTGAAAGTCGTTAAACAGATACTTTGTCCGAGTATATCTATGCGGCTGAAAAAGTGTGACCAGACGCCGTTTAGGCCATGCTTGACGCAAGGCTTCAAGGGTAACCTGAATCTCGGTTGGATGATGGCCATAATCATCAACCACCAATGCCCCCCGGTACTCACCTACAATTTGTAGACGACGCTGAACCCCAGCGAAACCAGAAAGATGCTTCCGAATATCAGCAAACTCCAAACCTAGTTCAAAGCCGGTGGCGATTGCCGCCAGACAGTTCAGAACATAGTGGCGACCCGGCATATCAATGGTGAACTCACCCAACTCTTCCCGATTCACAATAACCCTAAATCGGCTCTGCATCCCCTCAATTGAGACATCAAGGGCGCGTACATCTGCCTGGGGACTAAAACCATAAGTTGAAATGCGCCGGCCTATGCGCGGGATAATATCCTGCACCCGAGGATCGTCCAGACAGAGAACCACAAGACCATAAAAGGGTACTTTATTCGCAAAGGCAACAAAGTTGTCCTCGATCTCTTCTATTCCACCCCGATAATGGTCAAGGTGTTCACGATCGATGTTAGTAATAACCGCAATAATTGGTGACAGGGCTAAAAACGAACCATCACTCTCATCTGCTTCAGCAAGTAGAATTTCACCCTCACCCAGACAGGCGTTGCTGTTGATACTGTTAAGTCGACCGCCAATAACTACGGTGGGGTCGAGGTCTGTGCCACTGAGCATTGTTGCAATCATTGATGTCGTAGTCGTTTTGCCATGGGTGCCGCCAACAGCAATGCCATATTTTAAGCGCATCAACTCTGCCAACATTTCAGCTCTGGGGATTACCGGAATTGCTCTAATGCGGGCCTCTACAACCTCTGGATTATCATCTTTAACCGCAGTTGAACGAACCAGTACCTGTACATCACCCAGGTTTTCCCGGGCATGACCATATGCAATCTGGGCTCCAAGTTTTTCGAGCCTTTCGGTTACCGGGCTTCGGTTAAGATCAGAACCATGAACCTGATAGCCCAAGTTAAGCAACACTTCAGCAATGCCGCACATTCCGCTACCACCGATACCGACAAAGTGTACCCGTTTTACTTTATGGTGCATTCCTTTCACTGTTCATTTGCTCCTAAAAAATTTGATCATTCACTTATTAGTTTGAAACAATGTTCAACAATTTGCTTCCGAGCTTGTGGTCGGGCCAACGTTAGAGCGGCCTGTTCCATCTTCTTTAGGGTGTCCGGTCTCTCAATTAAATCTTCAATTTTCTCACTTAAACCTGCGACTGTAAGCTCACTTTCAAGCTCTACGATAGCCGCACCGTGCTCGGCAAAAGCCTTGGCATTATAGAGCTGATGATCATGAGCAGCATAGGGAAATGGAACTAAAATCGCAGCTTTTCCAAGTTCTGCCAATTCTGCCAGGGTCAATGCTCCAGCCCGACAGATGACCAGGTCAGCAGTGCGATAGCAGGCCCCTATATCATCTATAAACACCTTCACTTCAATCTTACAGTTTAACCCTGAGTAGGCATTTGTCACAGCATCAAACCCACCCTTCCCACTTTGGTGGACAACCCGCAAACCCGGATACTGGCCCACCAAGTTAGAAATTGCCGCAGGCACTGTTTGGTTGAGTGCCCGAGCCCCTTGACTACCTCCAACGATGAGGATATTAAACTCCGGTTTAGCAATCTTCGCTGCTCTCTCTTCTAGTATCGGAGTTTCCACATCCGTTGTTCCCGGCAGTTGCAGGTGCGGCCGCAGCGGATTACCAAAATCGTAAATCTCACGACTTTTCAGACTCTCGCCCGCCTTGGCAAAGGCTGTAAATACCGCCTTGGCAAAGGGGGCTAAAACACGATTGACCAAGCCCGGATAGGCATTCTGTTCTTGTAACACCCACGGCAAACCAGCCACCATCGCTGCCAACAGCACTGGCGCGCTGGCATAGCCACCCAGTCCAACGACCAGTACCGGCCGATATCGTACCAGTAATATCAGGGCTTGAATAACCGCCTTAGGAAAATTCACTAGTGCCTTAAGCCGTTTAAGACCCTTAACCCCAACCAGTCCATGCACCTCTAAAAAAACCAGGGGATAGCCAAGTTCCGGAATCAGTCGTGCTTCAATGCCGCGCCGAGTCCCAGCAAAGACAATCTTTATCTCTTTATCCTGCCGCTGAAACTCCTCTGCCAGAGCAATTCCGGGAAAGAGATGGCCGCCGGTTCCACCTCCGGCAAAAAGAACTGTTTTAACGGGTCTGACGACTGACATTCAACAAAACTCCAACTGCGGCTAAAGATACACAAAGTGAACTTCCACCATAACTTAAAAAAGGAAAGGTCAACCCCTTGGTCGGCAAGAGACCAAGAGTAACCCAGAAATTAACTGTCATCTGTAAAACTAAAAGCAGGGTCACGCCAAAAGCTAAGATGCTACCAAAACGGTCAGGAGCTGTACGGGAAATTTTAAGTCCGACCCCAAAAAGTAAAACTATCAATAAAGCCAGCAGTGCTACCCCGATAAAGCCGAACTCTTCAGCCCAAACCGCAACAATAAAATCGGTATACGCTTCCGGCAGGTAAAGAAGTTTTTGGACACTGTTTCCAGCCCCAGTGCCACTCACTCCCCCGGCACCATAGGCAATCAAAGACTGTTTCAATTGGTACGATACACCCTTACCATCAAGATTAAGAAATGAGATGACCCGTGCCATCCGGTAGGGAGCTCCGGCAACTGCCACCACAATCCCGCCTACACCGATCAGTGCTATAATTGCTAAATGTTTGATCCGGGCCCCAGCCACAAAAAGCAGAACAAAAGTCAGTGCTCCAAGTACCAGAGATGAACCGAAATCGGGCTCCATCATTAACAGCGTTACGACGATACCAAGGATGATCCAGGGCGGCAGGAATGCACTCTTAAAGTCAGTTAATTTTCCTTCCCGCTTTGCCAAATACGCACTCAGATAGATGACAAAACTTAATTTACAGAACTCTGAAGCCTGAAGATTGAAAAGTGGGGTCTTAATCCAGCGGGTTGCCCCTTTCACATTAACCCCGAAGCCCGGCAACAATACCAGAACCAATATACCAATACTAAGAAGCACCAACGGCAGGGTCAATTTGCTCCACCAGTGATAATCAAAACGGGCACAAAGAAAAAGAGCAACCCCACCCAAAATTGCGAAGATCAACTGCCGGAGAAGATAATGACCACTCTGTCCATACGCATTAAAGGCTTTGATACTGCTGGCATTGAATACCATCAGCAACCCTAAGCAAAGCATCGTTGCCACCACTGTCACAAGAACTATTTCATCGCGTTTCATATCGACAAACTACCTTCAGTCCCTGAAGCTTAGTACTAATTCGCGAAAGCGATCACCGCGCTCTTCATAATTTGCAAACTCATCAAAACTGGCACAGCCCGGTGCCAGAAGGACCACGTCACCAGGTTTGGCGGTGGCGACAGCCTGTTGCAACGCAGCTTCCAGGTTCTGGGCCCGAAAACCCTGATCAAACCCGGAGAGCTGCTTTGCGACTTCAGCTGCAGCCTGGCCAAAGGGAATTAAGCTCCGCAGATTTTTCTTAAGGTGTTTATCTAATAATGAGAAATCTGCCCCTTTATCATAACCACCAAGTAGCAGCAGAATTGGCTTTTCAAAACTACCGACAGCTTTAACCACAGCATCAATGTTAGTAGCCTTGGAATCGTTATAGTAGTCAACCCCGGCTTTGCTCCCAACAAATTCGAGCCGATGCGGAATTCCCAAAAATGAACTTAAGGTATCAATAGAGCTCTTTTCATCCAGACCATAAATTAGAGCCGTCAAGAGGGCAGCTAAGTAATTGGAACGATTATGCGCACCCGGCAATTTTACGGTCGGCGCCCTAAAGTCCAGATCCAGATTATGCCCGGACAGGGTTTTGGTCTTAATTACTATTCTGCCATTAATCCAGCTTCCACCCTTTTCAACGAACTTCTCTTCGACACTGAAAAATAGTACTTGCGGGAGATCCCCCCCCGCCTGCCGTCGTGCCATTAACTCAGCACCCAAAACTCTAAGCTTGGGATCATCATAATTCAGGACAAGAAAATCGACACCCTCTTGAGTCTTACTGATTCTGACTTTTGCGGCAAGATAGGCGGCGCTGTCGCTATAGCGATCCTGATGATCTGGAGTCAGGTTCAAGATAACCGCTATCCGGGGACGAAAACTGGCAACCCCCTCAAGTTGAAAACTGCTAAGTTCTAAAATTGCAATATCATTCCCTGACTCTACCATTTCGACCGCAGGCCGGCCGAGGTTGCCACCAACAAAGGCCTTAACCCCGGCGGCTTGAAAAACTTCTCCAAGCAGGGACACCGTTGTCGTCTTACCGTTGGTTCCGGTCAAAGCGAGCATCGGCAGGTTACTACTACGGGCGGCAAGCTCAACCTCGCCAATAATTTCACAGCCATACGCACGTGCCTTTGTGAAAATCGGCAATGATAATGGCACTCCGGGGCTAACAATAATTAGATTTTGATTGAGAAAGAGCGCTTCGCTATGGCCTGAAGTTTCAATTTCATTAATACCAAGTTGTCTCAGCTCCCCGATAACATCTTTTAACTCTGTCGTTGAACGCCGGTCACTGACCGCCACCTGAAAACCCTGGGCACAAAGCAGACGGGCGGCAGCGATACCACTGACACCAAGCCCGACAACCAATGCTCTCTTATTCAGGTTAGCAACCTGCATTTTCTACCTCAACTTAAGTGTACTTAATGCAAAGAGGGCCAGGATTAATGCGATAATCCAGAACCTGACAATTACCTTGGGTTCGGCCCAACCCTTCAACTCAAAATGATGGTGCAAAGGAGCCATACGAAATACTCGCTTGCCGGTCAGTTTAAACGAAGCCACCTGAATGATAACTGACATAGTTTCCAAAACAAAAATTCCACCAACTAAAAAGAGTAAGAGCTCTTGTTTGGTTACCGCAGCAACAGCTCCAAGTCCTGCACCCAATGCCAATGAACCGACATCACCCATAAAAATCGCTGCGGGATAGGTATTAAACCAGAGGAATCCCAAAGCTGCACCAATCATAGCACCACAGAAAACCGCAACCTCACCAACCCCGACGATATGTTGAACTTGCAGATAATCGGCCAGAACACGATGACCGGCGACATAGGTAAAAACCATGTAGACCGCAAAGGCAACCAGTGAAGGACCGGTTGCCAAACCATCTAGGCCATCGGTCAGATTAACTGCATTTGAGCTTCCAACCACAACAATTGCCATAAAGGGGATATAGAACAACCCGAAATCGGGTAGCACTCGTTTAAAGAAAGGTACGGTCAACGTGGTTGAATATCCCGGCAACATGCAGACCGCCACCGCGAAGATAGTTGCAATCCCGAATTGGGCCGCAAGTTTCTGTCGCGCCGAGAGACCAGTTGAATTCCCTTTCATCAGTTTGCGATAGTCATCAACAAAGCCAATTGCGCCAAAACCAATAACCACGGCTAATACCAACCAGACATAAATTTCAGTCAAATCAGCCCAGAGCAAAGTTGCAACCACAACTGAGAAGATTATCAAAACCCCACCCATAGTCGGCGTTCCGGTCTTCACTAGATGGCTCTGGGGACCATCCTCACGCACTACCTGACCAATCTGTAAAGCCTTAAGCCAATTGATAACTTTGGGGCCTAAATAAAACGCCAAAAAAAGAGCGGTTAAAGCGGCATAAATCGCCCGAAATGTAATATACCTGAAGACATTAAAACCGGACCAAAATTCATGCAACGGGTAAAGGATATGGTAAAGCATCTATTTTCGTGCCTCGAAATGAGTTACTAATGGGTTTACAACCTTCTCCAATGCCACCCCTCGTGATCCTTTAACCAAAATCAGGGCATCATCAGGCAAACGTTCCTTGAGCAGGGTCACGACCGCAGCAAAAGCTCCAACCTGAAATTGGGCAATGCGCTCAAAGGGCAACCCCCCAGATTGAGCGGCATTGGCAATTCCACCAACATAGTCACCCAGCAGAACCAGCAGGTTAGGCCTAAGTTCCGCAATTTTTTCTCCCAATTGCTGATGCAGAACGGCGCTTTCAGTTCCAAGCTCATTCATATCCCCTAGTACTAGCGCCAAAAATCTTTTCCCCCGGCGCTCTGCCACCACCGTTAAAGCCGCCGCCATTGAGTCGGGGTTGGCATTGTAGGCATCATGCAGCAAAACCCCAGCACTGCCAAATTCATACTTTTCCAAGCGCCCAGATGGCATCTTGAAGTTGATCAAAGCGTTGGCCGCAGGAACCGGGGCAACCCCGACCAAACAAATTCCCACAGCCAACGCCAGCGCCGCATTCATTACATTATGACGACCCCAACAGGGCAATTTGACCGTTGCTTTTTCACTCCCTTGGGTAAAAACAAAGCTTGAACCTTCTGGTGTCAACCAGATCTCCGAGACCTTGATTTTAGCTTCTGCAGCCCCATGCCAGGAGACCGAGATTAATTTTGGGACTAAACCCTCCGGGCGACTTGCGGCCGTGTCCGGCACCAACCGAGCCAAATAGGGATCGTCACTGCTATAGATCACAGAAGCGCCCGGTTTAAGCTCACCGATCACCTCGCATTTAGCTTTGGCAATCTCATCTAAAGACCCTAAACCCTGCAGGTGGGCTTTAGCAATATTGGTTATGATGACATAATCAGGTGGCGCTGTCGCTGCCAAGGCGGCAATCTCACCTGGTGCATTCATGCCCATTTCCAAAACTACCACTTGACAATCATCCGCCATGGCGAAAATTGTTAGCGGCAAACCGATACGGTTATTAAAGTTTCCCGCCGTTTTATGAACCCGAAAATGAGGCACCAAAATTTCTGCCAACATCTCCTTGGTAGTGGTTTTACCGTTTGACCCGGTCACCGCAACCACAATTGGATCAATCTTTTGCAATCGTGCCCGAGCCAGATTGGCCAGCGCCGCCAGAGCGTCTGGCACCGGCAGAAAAAAGGTTTGCGGGTAGCGCTGGGCCAAATCCGCAAGTCCGGCAACAGCCCCAACCACAACTACAGCAAGAGCACCTTTGGCGATTGCGGTCTCAATAAAATCATGACCATCAAAGTTCTCACCCGACAAAGCCACAAAAAGTTCGCCAGCAACAATAGTCCGAGAATCAGTCGCAACCCCGGTAATTTCCTGATCTAGATCAACTTCACGACAAACCGGTAGCGGGTGGGTCTTGAGCAGAGCCGGCAGCTCTCTGAGTTTCCAAAAATAATTTTTCAGCTCGTTCATCTTATATCTCACTACTCAATTTGAAAACAAAATTGAGTCCCGGCTCAAGCCGACTTCCCGGAACCGGCTCTTGGGCAATGATACGCCCCTGACCCGAAATTTTAATCTGATTACGATAATCACCGATAAGGGTTAAGGCTTCACGAATTGTCTGGCCGGTAAAATCTGGAACCAGCAACTCAGCCTGACTCGACTGTAGATCGACGACATCAGCATTATCCACAACAACTACCCCTTCAGAAATTCCAGCCCGTCCGACCAAGCCATCCTCATCCGCGGACAAGGAGACCGTAAGTTTAGCGACAGCGGAATTTCGAGCGTAGTTAAAATAACTCACCAAACGGCGATTAATCTTGCGAAAAGCTGGAGCGGCAACCATGCCACCATAAATCGAGCTCTTCGGTTCGTCAACCATGACATAGACAACCTTGCGCGACTGGCCGGCTGGCGGGTCAACATAGCCAACAAATGAGGCCCAATAGTTACTGTGCGAGTAGCTCTTTTCTTCAAAATCAAACTTCTGCGCGGTCCCGGTTTTGCCGGCAACCCGAAAACCGGTAATCCGAGCTTTCGGTGCGGTCCCATCATCCTCAACCACCAGCCCTAAAGCCGCATCCACCTGCCGAGCAACTTCAGCGCTACAAGCACGCTTCGGCAAGCCATCTTCCTGGTGTTCGTAAACTGTCCAGCCCGCCCCATTGACAATTTTTGCCACAAGATGCGGGGTCACCCGGTAACCGCCGTTAGCCAAGGCCGCATAGGCCGCAGTAAGCTGCACCGAGGTCATAGAAACCCCTTGGCCAAAAGCGACATTACAAAGATCTATTGCCCGCCACTTCTGCCATGAACGCAAACGACCGGAAGGCTCATGGGGATAGTCAATGCCACTTCGAGAGCCAAAACCAAACTTTTTCAATACCGCGTGAAAGCGCTCGGCTCCAAGCTGCTCAACAATCTTTGAGCAACCTATGTTGCTGGAAAATTTCAATATCTCATCAAGACGTAAAAGACCATATTCATGGGTATCATGAATTGTCCGACGACCAACTTTATATTTACCCTCTTCACAATCGATCTGATCATCTATCTTGAAAAGGCCCGACTCCAAAGCAGCCACCAAAGTGAAAACCTTAAAGGTTGACCCGGGCTCTAAAAGATCAACTGCCGCCCGGTTCCTCCACAAAGAGGGGTTGTTTTTGCGTTTGCTGTTGGGATTAAAACGAGGATAGTGGGCCATCGCCAGGAGTGCACCATCATCGGCATCCATAACCAATGCCACGCCGCTCCGCCCCTGACTTTTGGTGACTGCGGTGGCAAGAGCCTCTTCAGTCCAGGATTGAACATGCCGATCAATCGTCAAATAGACAGTTTTTCCCTTATAACAATTGAGCTCTGGATTTTGCAGGCTATCTACTAACTTACGCTTGGCATCATATTCGCACTCAAGGCAGACTGTGCGCCCTTGCAAATATTTATCGTAATGGCGTTCAAGCCCTTCCTGACCACAACAATCAATATTGGTAAATCCTAAGACCTGGCCCGCAAGTTCCCGGTTGGGATAAACCCGCTGGTTCTCCTTGAAAAAGGCTAACCCTGCTTCCTGCTCACACCACGGTTTCAATGCTTTTATCTGGGATGGAGTTAACGTGCGCTTAAGCCAGACAAAACCACGATCACCACTCAAACGTCGCTTAAGAGTTGCAACTTTTTGCCCGATAATAGGTGCCAGAGCTTGAGCAATTCGTTCTTTATCGTCAATATTTCGCGGATCTGCAAAAAGTGACTCGCCCTTAACCGTAATGGCTAAAGCCCCGCCATCAGCGGCCAAAATCTCTCCCCTATCACAGGTCACTAGAAGATTTGAGCTCCGCTGCTGCTGCTGGCGGGCCAAGTAGTAGTCATGTTTTACAATCTGAACAAACCAGGACCGAGCAACCACCGCCAACAAACAAAAAACGACGAGGCCTGCCACCAACCTGATTCGGTTTTGCAAACTGCGTCGTTCTTGTTTTGATTCGCGCTTTGTACGCTTCATGGTAGCACTATTTTATGCCCTGAACGAGGCTCTTTCAGTCCCAACTGGCGAGCAAGACGAGCCAGATTTTGCGGCCTTTTCAACGTCGCCAATTCCGCTTCAAGTTTACCCTGCTCCTCAATTAAATGTTTTTCACTTTTTCGCAATTCATTCAGTCGATACCCCCGCGTGACAATCTTATTATTCACCCAGGAGCAGTAGAAAACCATAAAAACCAAAACCACCAGCAAACAGCCATTCAACAAACCCCACTGCGATGTTGCCGGTTGTTTATTTGCGGCCACCAGGGAAACCTACAACCGCTCAATTGCCCGCAGACAAGCACTGCGACTGCGAGGGTTACGCTCGACCTCAGCACTTTGCGGCCGTAATCCAGACCGGTTCAAAACTTTCACTAGACTAACCCTGCCGCAGCCACAAATTGGCACCCTTGGCGGGCATATACAGCCTTTTACGGAGTCCCGAAAAAAACGTTTCACGAGACGGTCTTCAAGGGAATGGTATGAGATAACCACCATCCGTCCCCCCTGGTTAAGTCGCTCAAGACCGATTCGCAACACCCGTTCCAAAGCACCAAGCTCATCGTTAACCACAATCCTTAACGCTTGAAAAACCAAAGTCGCAGGGTGTCGCCGAGAACGCTTATACTCGGGCACCATCTCCGCAATTAACTGAGCTAGCGAGCGCGTTGTCAACAACGGCCTCTGCTCCCTAGTTGCTATAATTTTACGGGCAATGGTTAACGCGTAGGGCTCCTCACCGAAATCACGAAAGATTCGCACCAAGGTCTCACAATCTGCCTCTTGAATAATTGCAGAAGCCGGGCTACCCGTAGTCGGATCCATACGCATATCTAATGGCCCATCAGACCGAAAACTAAAACCGCGTCCACCCTCATCCAGTTGAAAACTGGAAAGCCCTATGTCAAGGAGCAAACCATCAATCTGACCAATCCCAGCCTCATCCAAAAGCAGATCAAGCTCAGCAAAATTACCCGCTAAAAGCCTAAAACGGGGACCAAACCCCTGCTTCAGCGATAGACTCCTCAACTCTGCCGCCGGATCACGATCAATCGCAACAACCACAGTTCTCTCGGAACTGAGCTCAAGCAATTTACGCGTATGGCCTCCGCCGCCAAACGTTGCATCAACAATCAGCTTATCACCTGCCAAACTACCTCCGGCATCAAGCAAAAGATCGATACTCTCTTGTAAAAGAACCGGGACATGTCCCATTTCGTGTCAGCACTCCATCCGCAAAGACTTGGAAAGCCTCTCCTAAGTCCACTCAATTCCACAATCAGAGTTTCAGAAAGCAATTAATCCTTTTCACACTCTCTGAGCCATCGTTCCCGGCTCCAGATCTCCAACCGGTCTAAACTTCCGACAACAACAACATCATTGCACTCTTGGCCCAATCCGGCCTGTTCACGCAACGTGGGCGGCAACAGAAGCCGTCCCTGTTTATCCAGAGCACACTCACGTGCACTTGCAACCGCCTTACGCCTCTCCCGCTTGGACATAACCAAAAGATCTTTTTCGTAAGAACTCCATACCGCAAACGGAAAACAATCAAGATAGGTTTCTGCATCCGGGTCCACAGCCGTGGCCACAACCAGGCTGTAGTCATAGTCCTGCAACAGTATCTCCCGATACGCTGCCGGAACCTTAAATCTCCCCTTTGCATCGAGAGAATACTCGTAACTACCTATAAATGTCTGCGCCATTTTTCACCAAATCGACATTTTCAGTCCACAATGAACCACAATCACCCACACTGATACCCTCCGACGCCACCTTTGTCAAGGATAAAAACGAGTTGCGAACACTAATGGCTGAATTTCTGGTTACGGCTATTCTGGGGCCGCGACAATCCGGCAAAACAACCCTTGAAGGCGCAGTAAAATGGCCGGTGTTTTCTCAGGAATACACCCACGCTTTTCAGGATGCACTACCCCGCCCGTAAACATCCACGAATTCCAGAATGAGCTTTCCGGGGCAGCGACACTCCATATCATTATCCAGTCAAACACAAGCCCCTGCCAATTATGGCAAAAGAGATTTTGTGTCTAAGACAAAGGTGTGTTATGAAGTATAAGACATAGAAATGTGAACAGGTGAAGGGGAGTAACCGAAATGGATCTTGCAAGCGAATCGGGACGAATTCTGGTGATGGATGATGAAGAGATTGTACGCGAGATCTGCATCGAGCTCTTGACTGATTTGGGCTATGAAGTCAACGGTACAATTGACGGCACCTCCATGCTCGCCGAATACCAAGTCGCGCTCCAACAGGGAAAACCCTATGATCTCGTGATAATGGATCTCACCATCCCCGGAGGCATGGGCGGGGAAGAGGCTATGAGTGAACTTCTAGCTATTGACCCGATGGCAAAAGGTATCGTCTGTAGTGGCTACTCAAACGACCCGGTGATGGCTGATTTTAACGCTTATGGATTCAAAGCTAACTGCTCAAAACCATTTCACTTTGCCGTTTTAAGCCAAACAGTAAAAGAGGTGATCACTTAAGAGGTGCCGTGAAAGATCTGCTCCAAAAATGTACCGCTATCCAAGCATCCCTCATCTTCCTTAGGGATATGAGGAAAGAGTTCATGTGCGGCCTGGGCAAAGAATCCCGAGCCGTTTCTATTCAGGGGACACTCTGAATCCGGGCTCTCATAGATTGGGATACCCGCAAGGCCGCAGGAGGGTGATTTACGCTTCAAGATGAAACCGTCAACCCGGTCAAGAGATTGGAGAAACTTTTCCGAAAATTTGACCATTATACGGGTCAAATCGATCCCGGTTCTCGGTTGCACCAAAGCCAAACTTAATTTTTTACGCACCAAACGAATCGGCTGACGCGGCACTCCGAGCCCAACCTCACACTCAGGACAAACCGGCAAGAAGTCAACATCACCCTCGAGTTCTGCAACCAAACGACTTTCAATTGCCACCCCATTCCAACGACAAACACCAAAGCCCAAACATCGACTAACAACAACTACAGGTTTATTACGCATATTTTTACCCACCACAAGAGATGTAAACCTACGAAAGATCAGTGATCTTACAGGTTGTTTTCTTACCACAACATATCGGTAATTTCCATAATGATCAAAAAATTCAACCTTATTTCGGCCAAGTTTTGTTGCACAAGAAACTTTAGCCAGATAATTTTTCTTATCACCATCATTGTGATTGGCTATAAATTTTACAGTTTTACGGCGCAACTTGAAACCGGGATTATTCCAGACATTGACCGACCTCCTGGGGTCGAAGGTTTTTTGCCGATTAGTGCGCTTATCAGTCTGAAATATTTTTTCCAAACCGGGATTGTTAATGATATTCACCCTTCTGGACTTCTGATTTTTCTGTTTATTTTAGCTCTCTCCCTCCTAATCAAGAAAAGTTTCTGCAGCTATGTCTGCCCAATCGGTTTTCTATCAGAAATTCTGGTGAAAATACATCTCCAGCTTTTCAAACGTGGCCTGCGCGTAAACCACTTTATTGATTACCCTCTGCGCCTGATCAAATATGGCCTGCTTATCTTCTTTA
Source organism: Pseudomonadota bacterium (assembly GCA_030641485.1). Lineage (GTDB taxonomy): Bacteria > Desulfobacterota > Anaeroferrophillalia > Anaeroferrophillales > Tharpellaceae > Tharpella. The sequence goes on along the minus strand of DAOWHJ010000154.1, from coordinate 5,758 downwards.
TATATACGATCTTTTTCAAAATGAGCCACTTTGTAATCAAGCAGTTCCTCTTCAGCTCGTACAATAAACTTGCCGACATTAAAATGCTCTTGTTTTTTTCTGACATCACCCTAACCGCAACAATCATTATCCTCTCACTTATTGTTCTCTCGATTTCAATCCGCAACTTCTGGTGCCGATATCTATGCCCCTATGGAGCCCTACTGGGATTATTGAGTTTCTGGAGCCCGTTCAAGATAAGACGCCAGGAAAAGACTTGCGTATCGTGCGGAAAGTGTGACAGAGTCTGCCCATCATCCATAAATGTCAGCCAAACCGTAAATGTTATCTCCGATGAATGTTTTGCCTGCGGTAAATGTGTTGATGTCTGCCCAGAAAGAGGCACCCTGGCTCTAGCCTTACCTGGAAATAAGTTCAGATTAAAACCGGTCGCGGTTGGTATAGTTGCCATTTTCATCTTTTCCGGAGGATCATTCCTGGCTCGACAAAGCGGCAACTGGCAAAATAAGATCTCAAAAACCGACTATCTAAACTATATGGTTGAAAACAGGCTCATTGATATCCATAGGATTCATGATTTAAATATATTTATCGGGCACCTTGACCAGCGTCGAAAAAGAGTGTTTATGAGACAAATGCAGGAAAAGCGCTGAAGCTTCAGTAACGGTTCTGCTAACCCGTAAATTCAGGGTACACAATACCGATTTCTTTAAAGAAATCAGGTTATGTCCCCCGCAATTACTAAAATTAACCAATATACGACATCAACCAAAACAGGTAACGATTTAATGCATGAAGCGCAGAAAAACTTTAAAAGCCCCGCGAAAAAATTTCAACCTCGGGGGATTTCGATCCTCTACGAAGATCAAGACATTCTGGTTGTCGATAAAATAAACGGCCTTTTAACCGTGAGTAGCGAGAAGGTCAAAGAGAATACAGCCTATTTTCTTCTAACTAAATATGTTCGCAAGGGGAACCCGAAATCACGCAACCGCATATTTATTGTCCACCGCTTAGACCGGGACACCTCAGGGGTTATCGTTTTTGCAAAAACTGAGCCGGCCAAATTTTTTCTCCAGAAGGAGTGGCACAACTTCACGAAAAAGTACTTGGCTGTAATTCATGGAACGTTACCTAAACAAGAGGGCATAATCTCTTCATACCTGGCCGAAAACCGGGCCCATAAAATGTATTCGGTTGATGATCCTAAGAGCGGCAAACTCGCCCAAACCGCCTATAAAATACTCCGCGAATCAGCGAGGTTCAGCCTGCTCGAAATCGAGCTTTTAACCGGCCGGAAAAATCAGATCCGGGTACATTTTGCCGACCAGGGCTGTCCGGTCGCCGGCGACAAAGTCTATGGGGAAAAAGCCAAAGGGATTAAAAGACTTACGCTTCATGCTGCAACCATAACCATATTCCACCCCCACAGCAAAAAACCGATGACCTTTACAACCGAGGTTCCAGCTTATTTCAATTCACTTTTGAACCGTTAAAAAGGTAGGGAAATATGAATCAAGATTTTGTAATATCTGACGCATACATTGAACTCAACAAACTCCTCAAAGCCAGCGGTCTCTGCGGTACCGGGGGCCATGCTAAAATTGTCATTGAAGATGAATTAGTCACTGTGAATGGAGTAATTGAGACCCGTAAACGCAGGAAAATCAACGCCGGAATGATCGTTAAATTTGAAACTAATAGTATAACGGTCGTCAAAAAACAGTAGTAGTTGGCTGAGAAAAAATATGAACTTTACCGATAAGATTATTTGGATAACCGGCGCCTCCTCCGGCATCGGATTGGAACTCAGCAAGCAGTTGGCTGCTCGTGGAGCAAAAATTATACTATCATCCCGTCGTGCAGACCTTCTGGAAAAGATTCGTGATGAATTACCTGGAGGGAAGAGTCGCCATTGGGTCGCGGCTCTAGACCTTGCTGACCCTGAGGCTTTGTTCGCTCAAGCCCCGGCTCTTTTGGCTAAATTCGAAAGCGTAGATATTCTTATAAATAATGGCGGCATTTCCCAACGATCACTGTTTTTAGAAACAGATTTCTCAGTATTTCGCCGCCTTATGGAGGTCAATTACCTGGGCACTGTCGCCCTAACCAAAGTGGTACTCCCCGGCATGGTCGAACGTAAATCAGGAATTGTCGTTACCATCAGCAGCGTTGCTGGCAAAATAGGTTCGAAATTACGCAGCGGATATTCTGGTTCAAAATATGCGGTTGTCGGATTTATGGACTGCCTGCGCGCGGAGACCAAGCAATCAGGAATTCATTGCCTCACCGTCTGCCCAGGTTTCATCAAGACTGATATTGATATCAACTCACTCAATGCCGAGGGCAAACCACAGCAGCACCGAGATCATGCAACTGAAAATGGAATGGCCGTAGATGTCTGTTGTAATAAAATTATTAATGCAATTGAACAACACCAGGATGAAGTAATTATCGGCCAGGGCATCAGCGGCCTAGCTCCCACAATCAGACGTTTTTTTCCAACCTTTTTCAATTACTTATCAGCTCGCAAAGAGTATCGCTAAGCAACAATCTACACCAGCGGTCCCAGCTCAGAAAATCACATATCAGTTAAGTTTGGAGTTGTGGCCATTGGCTTCCACTTCTTTCACAAAAACTGGCTCCGCTCTAAATTCATCAAAAAAAGAGGTGCAAGGTGACAACAACTGAACTTGCTTACATTAAACTGCAACGCCATTTAGACAGCCAGGCCGTAGGCTTCCCGGCAACAAAATCAGGGGCTGAAATAAGGATTTTAAAGCACATTTTCACACCGATAGAGGCGGAGGCCGCAACCTGCCTGAGCTTTAGGTTTGAATCACTTGAAACTATATTTAATCGGGCCGGATACCTAGTTGAGTCACCAGAACAACTAGAGAAGTTACTTGATTCTATCGAAAAAAAAGGCGGTATTGAACTGAAAATCAAAGAGGGTAAAAAACTTTTTTGTAATGCCCCTCTGGTTGTCGGAATGTTTGAATTTCAACTAGGTAAACTTACTCCTGAGTTTATTGAGGACTTCAACGAATACACTGCAACTAAAAAATTTGGCGTAGACTTTTTAAGCACAGAACTACCCCAGATGCGAACTATTCCCATTGCCGAAAGCATCCAACCGCAACATAATGTCAGTACATTCGATGAAGTCGCGGATTTAATGCAAAAAGCTGAAGCACCTTTTGCCATATTCGCATGTATCTGCCGCCAAAAAAAGAGTTTAGCGGGAGAACCCTGTCAAATCACTGACCGAGAAGAGACCTGCCTAGCTGTTGGCGACATGGCTCAAGGCGTCCTGCGCCAAGGCCTGGGGCGAGAAATCACCCGAGATGAGGCGATCTCGATCATTGAACAAAACCAAAAACAGGGCTTGGTTCTGCAGCCGTCAAATACGGAAAAGGCTGAGTTCATCTGTTCCTGTTGCGGTTGCTGTTGCGGCATGATCGCCATGCACAAAAACCTGCCGAAACCTGTGGATTTCTGGGCCACAAATTTTTACACTGTAATAGATAATGATGCCTGCAACGGCTGTGGCATTTGTGCAGAACGCTGCCAGGTCGGAGCCGCAACCGTAGCCCTAAATGGGCCCGCCGTAATTGACTTAAACCGCTGTATTGGCTGCGGTCTATGTGTACCCTCGTGCCCGACCCAAGCCCTCTCTCTCCAAAGAAAGAATGCCGAAACCAAACCACCGCAAACTCGAGAAGAACTTTACGACATCATTATGGCCAACAAGAAAGGGGGCTGGGGAAAACTAAAATTGACCGGAAAATTGTTCATTGATGCAATCCGAACCGGGCAGATCAACCTGCTCAAGTGAAGGACTATAACCAAAAAAGAAATATCAAAAAAGATTCAAATGGCACTACATTTGTTTCATTTTGTCAAATGAGACGGGGTGAAAATGGGCCGTTTACACGGCCCATTTTTGGAGTTAATATTCAATTTTCTTGCAAAACAGAGTTTAGCTCAACTTTCTAACGTTGCGCTACTCGACAATCGCGACAGAGATCGAAGAAATCTTCCGGGAGATTGGCCTTTTTTTGAAAATAATCACACTGAAAAACCGGGGCAACTTCAACCCCACAGGAGGTGCAGTATTTAAGATCAAGAACCCGGGACCAGCGATCAATAATCTTCTGTTCCCCATCTTCCTGAATCTGGATAGCACCGGTCGGGCAGACATAGACGCAGGCACCGCAACCGATGCACTGATTCGCTTCTTCAGCAAAAGGCGGCACGACCACGCGATCGACTCCGCGTTGAGCGAAGGTGATAGCGTTAGCGCCGACCACTTCGCGACAAACCCGCTCACACTGACCACAAAGAATACAATCATCGTAATTGAGTTCAAAGCGAGAGGCTTCAAGACCGTGTTCAGCCGCCAAACGATTAAGCTCTGGCGAGGTGTTACAGCGGCCGATCAACATCTCTAAGACCATACGCCGGGCTTTCACAGCCGCTTCACTTTCGGTTTCGACGACCAAAGGTTTGGTGATCGGATAGTTACAGGAGGTTGTCACTGTTGACCAATCACCATCAACAACCTCAACCAGGCAGAGACGACAGGCGCCATAGGGTTCGAGCAACTCATGGTGACAGAGGGTTGGAATTTTTATACTTAAGGCAGCGGCCGCGTTGAGAATGGTCGTGCCCCGTTCGACTTCACTTTTCTTTCCGTTAATCGTTATCTCAATCATAGCATAATTCCTTTCCAACTAAATTAAGCTTAAATGGAACGACAAAGTAAATTATTCAGATACAAGGCGCCACGAACATGAGGAGTGAGGCGTACATAAAGCACACCGCAACGACGAAGGCTCGTGACAACGCAGTAGCTGGACGATTTACGAAGTCGTCAAAGCTTTACAGACTCCGGCCGGGCATTTTTTATCATTGATATGAGCCAAGTACTCATCACGGAAATAGCGTAAGGTACTTAAAACTGGGTTGGGTGCGGTCTTACCAAGTCCACACATTGAGGCCTGCTGAATAACCGGGGCCATCTCCTCAAGCAGGTCAATATCGGCAAGAGTTCCTTGGCCCTCCGTAATTTTGTCAAGGATCTCGTACATACGTTGCAGACCTTCACGACAGGTCGTACACTTGCCGCAAGACTCTTCTTTCAGAAAAGCGACAAAATATTTGGCGACATCGACCATACAGGTCTGGTCGTCCATAACAATCATGCCACCGGAACCCATCATTGATCCGATCTCGGTCAAGGCATCAAAATCAACTGGCATATCAAGGTGAGCTTCAGGAATACAACCACCGGAAGGACCACCAGTTTGAACCGCTTTGAAGACCCGGTTTTTAGGAATCCCGCCACCGATATCAAAGATAATTTTACGTAAGGAGATCCCCATCGGCACTTCGACGAGACCGGTATTTTTGACTTTTCCAACCAGACTGAAGATCTTGGTACCGGAGCTACCTTCAGTACCTAACCCTTTATACCAGGCGGCCCCGCGATTGATAATCAACGGCACATTGGCCCAGGTTTCGACGTTATTTAAGACCGTCGGTTTCCCCCAGAGGCCATTTTCAGCCATATGGATATGTTTGGCCCGAGGCTCGCCAACCTCACCTTCAATTGAGGCGATCAGGGCACTCGATTCACCACAGACAAAGGCACCGCCACCCTTGCTGATATGGATGTCGAAATTAAAGCCGCTACCCATGATATTCTCCCCAAGCAGACCAAGTTCACGGGCGCTGTCGATAGCACACTGGAGAT
>DAOWHJ010000122.1 GCA_030641485.1 Pseudomonadota bacterium | reverse complement strand
GATGTCAATCCATTTCCGGTCAGCTGTGGAGGTTGTAGCTCTGCCCTGAGAAGGAACTGCATCCCCCTTCGCGGAGCCTCTGTCAACAGTCGCAATATGTGCAGGTGTGGCGGGTTGGGCTGGGGTTGTGGTGAGGGCCGGGAGCAGCATGTAAAAAACAGGTTTTGGTTGTTGGGTCAATTGAGGATAGTGCTAAGTTTTTTTCAAGATGCAACACCACTTGACATCACTAAGTTCTGACTGTATGTAGAGTTGCATTGAATCTACTTTCTTTATAAAAGCCCCCTTCTTGTATTTGAGGTTTCTTTATGAATAATTGCTTGAGAAAGTCAATGGTAATTACAGTCAACGTTCTATTGTTTTTCATGTACTTTGAGAGGTAAAGGACGTTTCATGTCTGAGCGTGGTTTTTGGCAATATTGATTAAGGGACTGGAGAGGTTGATGAAAAGATTGTTTTCTGGGTTGGTGTTTTTGAGCTGCTTTGTCGCCGGGCTTATTTTAGGGTTTTCTGAGGTTGCCTGCACTGCAGTTTCAGGCAAGTCTTTCTCGATTGTCTACTCCTCTGACGAGAGGGGTGCTATAACCCCTTGTGGTTGACATAAAAACCCGCGTGGCGGTCTGGCCAAGCGTGCAACTTTTCTGGCTGAATTAAAGCAGAGTGAAACCCCATTTTTAGTGCTTAACGGTGGGAATCTCCTGTTCAGTCGGGAGTCCCTAAAGCCTGAAAAGGTTATTGCTGGTAAATTACTGGCTGATTTGATTATCTCATCCTACAATAAAATGGGCTGTGATGCGATGAATATCGGGGCTTATGATTTGGCTTTGGGGATCGATTTTCTGCGGAAAAAAGAGAAAGCGGCCAAGTTTAAATTTCTTTCGGCCAATATTCTCGATTCACATGATAAGCCAATTTTCAGACCATCAATAGTGCAATTGATAAATGGGGTTAAAGTTGGTATATTTGGTATTTGTGATGACAAATTAAAGTTGGATAAAATTCCGGGATCCCACAAATTTAAGGTTGCAAATGCGCTTGAAAAAGCCGAGGAGACGGCGTTGCGTTTGCAGGCTGAGGGAGCGGATTACATTGTTCTTCTGACGACTCTCAATACACGTTTTTGTCGCCGTATTGGGCAACGAGGCCTGCCGATTGACTTGATCGTTGGTAGTAGCAAGAGAAATCGCATATCGCTGCCGATTCTGGTTGATGACACGTATATTGTTCATATTGAGAGAGGGGGGAAAAGTGTCGGACGTCTTGATGTCAGTTTTCTTGGACCCGCCGGCGTTGAGGCTTTACCTCCGGAAGTGCGCTACAAGGGGAAATCTATAGGTGAAAATCTTTTTCTTCTAAACCGCTTTCTACCCCTTAAGATTGCAATGCCGGATCACCCTGACATCGGTCCAATGGTGAAGAAAGTTGAGACTAAATTGAGTCGTCTGCGTCAGGTCAAGGCGACTAAGTCAATGAGCATTAGCGGTGGCGGGAGTTATCGGGTGGCAGCCGGCAACAGTTATATGTGTGCAGATACCTGTAATAAATGCCATCCCGCGCAGTATCGGAGATGGAAAAAGACTGCTCATGCCAGTACTTATAGCTCGTTGATTAAACAGGAGAAGCATTTTGATGTGGAGTGCATCGCCTGTCACACCTTAGGCTATGAACAGCCGGGGGGGTTCGTAGACATTCGCCAGGTCGGCAAGTTTGCTAATGTCCAGTGTGAATCTTGCCACGGTCCAGGCCGCTTGCATGTTGAGGCTGAAGGTAAGGCCAAAATGAATCGAGATCTGGCTGGAGGTGAGATGTGCCTGCGTTGCCATATCGAGGAACGTAGTCCTGAGTTTGAGCTTGAGACTTACTTTCACAATGTTTGTGGCTCGAACGCAGACGCTAAATAGGTTTGATTATTCCTCGGAACTTTTTGAGGCTAAGAGGCCGTCTTTGAGTTGCAGGAACTCGGCTCGGCTGATAAGTTTGCGGTCGTGGAGGTCGGATAGGCGCAGGAGTTCATTTCTGAGTGAGGCCGAGGATGGGTGCTCTGGAAGTACGTTGAGTGTTTGAACTTGATTCTCGAGCATGACCTGAGGTCCCTTCCCCGGGTTGTTAATCGAAATCGAGGCTAAACCACCGAGTAGGTTTACCTCAATATTTTGCCCCTGAAATGAGGGGTTTTGGAGTGTGTTTAAAATCTGTTTTCCATTTTGTTTGAGTAAGCGATAGAAAAAGGCTCCAGAGCCAATTATCAGCAAAACCCCGCCACCTAAGATGTACTCAATATATTCTGAAAGTGCCTGAATAAAGACCACGGCTGTTGCGATAAAGATGACAAGTAAGAGATGGATCAGGAGAATCATGTAGCCTGCCATCACCCCGCTTAAGAGTGGGTTTTTTTTGTCTTCTGTCATTGGGGTTCTCTTAATGATTTAGGTGCGTGTCGTCAGCATAGTAGCTATGAAAAATGTTGCGTGAAATTCAATTATTTTATTCTTACCGGCTCTACTCGGCTCGGCTACTACTGGTTTTCCATAATTAAATCAATCAAATATTTTAGCTCGTTGGTGAGTGAAAAACTGGATTATTTGATCCAGTGATTCTCATCAATAAAAAATGGGGGTGCTGCAGTTTATCTGCAGCACCCCCATTTTGTTTGTTAGATTAAGTTTTGAACAATAGGCCAAAAAACTTAATCTGTTTTAAGAGTTAATACTTATATTCTTTATCTCCTAGGGTTTTAATGGTGCTGTGACGTTTGAGCTGTTCTCGGGCCTGCTTAAGCAATTCGCCGATTTTTTCAGTCAGCTCTTTTGCAAACTCAAGGTTGTGGATTGGGTTGCCATCCAGGAGCTTCAGGTTTTTCTCAGCGTTATTAAGCAGATCCTGAACCCCGTAAGTGTAGTCTCCGTTACGGATTGCGAGAAGCACTGATTTCTGGATTTTGCCAAGATCAGTCCTGAGGTCGTCAATATTTAAGGCCGCAACTTCCTGGCGCCACTCATCGACCATAGACCCGTAGGCTGAGTCGTCATCATGGCACTCAACACAGGCTTGTTTAAGGGCCGTATCAGTCATATCTTTGTCGTCACTGACTTCCTTGTGGCAGTCTGCGCAAGCAACGTCAGCTGCCATTGAATCAACGGGCCCCCTGATGTCACAACTGGTTTCATCACAGGCATTTTGACCGTGGATAAGGTTGTAGGTAGCACTATGGCAATCAGCACACTCAACTGCACCCATGCCTGAGCCGTGGTGACAATCCTTACAATTCTTCAATATTGTCCGACCATGATTCGCACGTGAACTGTGGCATTCGAGGCAGTCAAGGCCCTCATCTACAACATGGACATCATGCGGAAATTGCACTTCACCGAACGGTACTGGCTTAGTTTCAATACACTCTACACAGCTGTGACAAAGGTCAGTACAGCCTGATGGCGAGGTAATGGCTTCAGCCTTGTACGCCGGGTTCGCGATAGTTTTAGCTTTCTCACAACGTTCACGGCTGTCAGCCAACAGGTCTAATGCGTAGTCGATGTTGTGGATGCCGTAGCTGTTCTTGACGAAGACGTAATTCTTCTGGGCAATCTCATAAAGCCGTACACCTTCGGGCACATTGTTATTTGCCAGGATCTGATTGGTTGCCCTTAAGGACTTGTCAGTTTTGGCTAGTTCTTTGCCCAGAATCTCCTTCCAGTGCTTGGCCATGTCATCGTAACCAGCACCATGACATTCAGAGCACGATTTGATTAACTCATCAAAACCAGTACGTTTAAGCTTGCGGGTTTCCCCGTCGACATCGTAAACTGCCAGGTGACAGCTTGCACAGTCTAAGTGGGCTCGGTACATGCCACTTGGCACCTCCTTGATCTCAAGGCCACCTTCTCCGGCATACATTTTATGGATGGTTTGGTGCTGTTCGAAGGTGTGACATTTCGCACAGTTGTTGTCGTAGTGGAGACCGCTGTTGATTACGGCGGTCTTTAAGAGTTTTTGTCGTTCAACATATTTATTGGATTTTTCCCGGGCAATATAGTGATCAATACTTGAATGACAACGGAAACATTCAACTTTGTGCGCGGTGACATGGTTAAAGTGCATTTTCTCACTGCTGTAACTACCTTCGAGCAGGTGCGGTTCAGAGTGGCACTGCACGCAAACGTTATCCATGATATGGCCGTCGCCGTAAATGATTCCGAAGTGGCACTGTTCACAGTTCACGCCACGATCAATATAATCTTTGTGGATGAATGGCATATCTGCGTTGGCATCAACAAAGATCTTAGCCTTGGTTGATGTATGGCAGGTTTGGCAGTCTGAAATTTCAAGATGATTCTCTTTGTCGTAGAAATGGCAGACAAAGCAGGTGGTCTCAGTGACTGTGAGGTGCTCGCCTTGAACAATCTGGGAGTGACAGCTAACACATTTTAGTTTTTTCCCGCGGCGCAAATTGTTGAGATGGGTGTCATGGCTAAAGTCAACTCCTTTGAAATTGACTGTGTCTGCCTGGAGCTCGCTTACGGAGTGGCAGCCCTCGCGCAGACAGCTGGAGTCGCTGATTGCGGTGTGTGGCCGCGGCGGTGCCGTCCCGGTTATTTTCATGACGAGATGGGTTTGAGCTTTCCACTTACCCTTAAGTTCACCCCATACCCCAGGTTCAAAATGGCATGCAAGACAGCTAACCTCTTTGTGGGATGAATTCTTCCAAGACTCGATATAGGTGTCCATGTTGTGACACATGGCGCAGAATTTGTAACTGGCTGTGGCCTTGAGTAGCAAAACTATCATCAGAATAAAAACGCAAAAGGATACAGCCCCGAAGACGAGTAAGCCTTTCCAGTGTTCGCGGGTTCCTCGAGCAGCTTCGTGAAAGAAGTCACGAATAAAATCGATAAGTAAGTTCCACATTCTTGGGATCATCTGTTGAGCTCCTTTTGGTTTAATAAAAAAATAACTGGTTAATCAAATAATAATTGGCTCTCATCGGCCCGCCACGGCCTTGAATTTTAAGTATATAGAATAAATCCAAACGGGTTAACCCATTTATTATATTAGGTATCTAATGAAAATATCTTACGGTGTCGGTCGGGTTAACGCTTGTTAAAATAAGAGCAATGTCTACCAATGACGTGCAACATACCATATAATGAAATGCGAAATCAAGTTAATATCAATAAATAGAGATACTTATATATAATATAAAATACGGTGCACAGTATGCATGGATGGTGATTGGATGTCATCCCGTGACTTTTTTACGATGGAATCAAGTGTTAAATTAAATTATTTGCACTTGGCATACGCGGGCCAGCAGCCCAGCCTGTTCAAGTTGAGATTACGATTTATGGCCCCCAAGCGAAGTCTAGATCGAACAATGGTAACACTTTTAACGCATAGTGCTTTTAGGGCCTGGCACTGAAGTCATGAATGGATAGGCACCCGAGTCAAACCCCATATATAATATGTATAAAGAGTTAATTAATGGAGATAAGTAAGCAATATCGGTTCGATTTTAGGGAGCTGTACTAGTTATCATAATTTGGTTTGAACGGATTTACAAATTGTAGATTGTATTTCTTAGACAGGTACTTTTTTGCTTGACATAGGGAAGTGGGCTAGGTATATAAGCCGCGCTCTAATAAAAAGGTTCACATAATAATTATCGTGAGCTAATGCGGCGAATTCGGTATGTACGGATTCAGATTTATACCGCAGGCCAGATAAGCTTGAGGAGTGAAAAAAATATGTTGAAAAGTTATGTACCCGTTCTGATGATGATGATCGTTGGTTTCGGTTTTGGTGTAGTCGCGGTTGCGCTTTCAGCTGTTCTGGGGCCGAATCGGAAATCACGGGTTAAAAAAGAGACCTACGAATGTGGTATGACAACCATCGGTGCATCTTATGTGCAGACGCCGATAAAGTACTACATTGTCGCTCTGCTGTTTCTCGTGTTTGACCTTGAATGTGTTTTTCTTTACCCCTGGGCAGTCCATTACAAAAGCTTAGGGCTATTTGGTTTTGTCGAGATGACCCTCTTTATGGTGGTCCTCTTTGTTTGTTATGTTTACGTTTGGAAAAAGGGAGCCTTGGAATGGGAATAGAGAGTGCATTAAAGGGCGATGGATTCCTGGTTACCAATCTTGAGAGTCTAGTTAACTGGGGTCGAAAAAATTCAATTTGGCCGTGCACGTTTGGTTTGGCCTGATGCGCCTTGGAGATGATGGCTACTAGTTTGAGTAGCTACGATATCGCTCGCTTCGGTTCTGAGGTTTTCCGACCGTCGCCGCGCCAGGCTGACTTGATGATTGTTGCTGGCACCTTGACCAAGAAAATGTCGGTAATGGTTGAAAGGATTTACGAACAGATGGCTGAGCCACGCTGGGTTATTGCGATGGGTGCTTGTGCCTCCTGCGGTGGGGTCTTCCAGAGCTACTCAGTAGTTCAAGGGGTCGATCAGATTATCCCGGTAGATGTTTACGTACCCGGTTGTCCGCCGCGGCCTGAAGCTTTGCTCGCCAGTATCATGAAGCTCCAGGATAAGATCATGAAGGATAAGTTTACCGACCGTCCTGATTACGAAGAGCCTTCAACCAATAAGTCTGACATTGTCAGTTTGTGCTAGCGAAGCAATAATTTAGAGAGTACGGAACTATGGATAACGCGAAAGTGCTGGAGCAGCTCAAGGGTAAATTTTCTGATGCGATAGTCGATGATGTCGATTTTCGTGGGGATTTGACTGTCGTTGTTAGTCTTGAGAAACTCCATGAGGTTATGCTTTACCTGCATGATGATGAGTCATTGCATTACGACCTTTTGTCAGACGTTGTCGGGATTGACAAACTTCCGCGTGAGCCGCGCTTTGAGGTCGTCTATGTACTTCATTCGATGGATGATTACAGACGATTGATGGTCAAAGTTATGGTTGATATAGATGTGCCGGTGCCAACGGTTACCGATATCTGGAAGTCTGCCGATTGGCCCGAGCGTGAGGTTTATGACCTTTTTGGGATTAGCTTCAGTGGTCATCCTGATCTACGTCGTTTGCTGATGTGGGACGACTTTGATGGTCATCCACTACGTAAAGACTTCCCTTTGAAAGGGAAAGATTTTGATGAAAAGTGGGTTCCATCATCGATTCAGGTTCTATAAAAGTTTAATGTTAGTGATTAAAAATTTCAGTGAAAACTAAAATCATAGAGGTTGGTAGCGATGGCAGACGGTAAAATATTGACCATCAACATGGGTCCGCATCACCCGGCGACTCACGGGGTCTTGCGCCTGGTTCTGGAGCTTGATGGCGAGACAATCGTTAAGGTCACGCCCCATATTGGTCACCTGCACCGGGGTATAGAGAAGATCGCGGAGAACATGAATTACCAGCAGGTTATTCCGCTGACTGACCGCTTTGACTACACTGCAGCCTCACTCAATAATTTAGGTTACTGTACTGCGGTCGAGAAGCTGCTTGGTATCGATGTGCCCAAGCGGGCTCAATATATTCGCGTAATCATGTGTGAGTTGGCTCGGATTATGGGTCACCATCTCTGGATCGGAAGTCACGCTCTTGATATCGGGGCGATGACCGTGGTATTCTATACCTTCCGTGATCGGGAAATGATCATGAATCTGACCGAAGAAGTTTCCGGTTATCGATTGACCCCGTCATATTTGCGGGTCGGCGGTTTGGCTCACGACATTACCCCCAAATTTATTGAAGATCTGCGCGCCTTCATCAAATGGTTTCCGACTGCGGTTGATGGTTACAATACTTTGTTGACCGACAATATTATCTGGCGCAAACGAACCATGGGTATCGGAACGATTTCAGCTGAAGATGCGGTCAATTATGGTTTTACCGGTCCTTCTCTGAGGGGTTCCGGGGTTCCATATGATCTCCGCAAAGCTAAACCATATGGTAGTTATGAGGACTTTGATTTTCAGGTTCCGGTTGGTGATAATGGCGATGTCTATGATCGCTATCTGGTGCGTATGGAAGAGTTTACCCAATCACTGAATATAATTGAACAAGCGCTTGAGAATCTGCCGGAAGGACCGGTGAATGTCGATAACCCACTGATTGCTAATCCGCAACTTGATGATGTTCAGGAAGATATCAGTGCTTTGATTAGACGTTTCAAAATCCAGTGCCAGGGTCCTGTAGTTCCTGAAGGTGAAGTCTATCATGCGGTTGAGGGTTCCAAAGGTGAGCTCGGGTTCTATCTCGTCGGTGACGGTACCGAGAACCCTTATCGAATGAAAGTTCGCTCCCCTTGTTTCATTTTGGTCAGTGCCTTAGAAAAAATGATGCTCGGCCACATGATCGCCGATGCGATCTCGGTTATCGGGAGTATTGATATCGTTTTAGGTGAGATCGACCGCTAATGCGGAAGTCGCTCACTAAGTTACCAATTGGTAAGCATTGAAAATTATTTTGAGTTAGTTTAGTTTTATTGGATGGGAGTCGGTTGATGGCTGAGATTATATTTAGTTCCTGGGGCGGTGAGGTAGTTGATAACCGCACTAAAGAGAGCCAGGACTTTGAACCGGTTAATACGGTAGATTTGCCGGAATATTTCAGACAGGATGAAGCGGTTAAGGCCCTTATGGGCTGGTACGGGCTCGTGGTTCGAGACCCGGAGACCGATGTTGTTGATTTGAGTCGGGTCTACATCCAGGAAGTCCAGAGTAAGTCCTGTGGTAAATGTTTTCTTTGCCGGATCGGGACTAAGGTTATGGCTGAGACCCTTGAACGGATCTGTAATGGTCAGGGTAAACCAGAAGATCTGGGTGTATTAAAGCGTCTTGCCGAGTCTATCCGCGAATCTTCAAAGTGTAATATTGGTCAATCCGGCCCGTTGCCTATCCTTGATGCCTTAGAGCATTTTGCCGCTGACTTTGAATCTGTTATTAATGCCAAAAAGAGTGTTACTGCCGGTAACTATCATTCCAAGCTGACCGCTCCATGTATGGATGCCTGTCCGATTCATCTCGATATCCCCAATTATGTTGAATGCATTAAAGAGGGTCGTTTTGCTGACTCCCTCGATATAATTCGCGAAAAGCTGCCTTTGCCTGGGATTGTTGGCCGGGTCTGTGTTCGGCCTTGTGAAGAACACTGTCGACGGATGAATATTGATGCCCCGATCTCAATCAAATTTCTGAAACGCTTTGTTGCTGACTATGAATTGAGTAAAGGAAAAGAGCCCAAGTTTGTCATTGCCCCATCGGCTAAAACCGGTAAGGTCGCAATCGTCGGAGCGGGCCCCAGTGGGGCAACCTGTGCCTTTCATCTGACCAAAATGGGTCATAAGGTTACCGTTTATGAGCGTTTTGATGAGCCCGGTGGGATGGCGGCTATGGGTATTCCTGATTATCGCCTGCCGCGGTCGATTCTGCGTGAAGAGGTTGACCGGATTGAAAGAATGGGGGCCCAGTTCGATTACGAAAGCATCGTTGGTAAAGATGTTAAGTTATCTCAACTTGAAGCTGATAATGATGCGGTCTTTATTGCCATCGGCGCCCATCTTGGGACGACGATGGGGGTTGAGGGAGAAGAGGAAAATTATGACGGTTATATCTCGGGAGTTCAGTATCTTCTCGATATAAACCAGGGTCGTG
The DNA here is from genome assembly GCA_030641485.1 of Pseudomonadota bacterium. Classification (GTDB taxonomy): domain Bacteria; phylum Desulfobacterota; class Anaeroferrophillalia; order Anaeroferrophillales; family Tharpellaceae; genus Tharpella. The sequence continues at coordinate 4,419 of DAOWHJ010000122.1, read as the reverse complement.
ATCCCTATCCAGAAGGTAAGAAGGTTGCGGTTATCGGTGGTGGTAACGTCGCCATCGATTGTGTACGCTGCTCTTTCAGGATTGAAAAAGATGATGTTCACCTTATCTACCGGCGGACCAAGAATGAGATGCCGGCCGATGCGGTCGAGATCCATGATGCCGAGGAGGAGAAGGTTAACTTTAATTACCTGACTCATCCGGTTAAAATCTTAGCTGAGAACGGTAAGGTTGTTGGTTTAAGATGTGTCAAAATGGAATTAGGCGAGCCTGATGAGAGTGGGCGCCGTCGGCCAGTGCCGGTTGAAGGTTCAGAATTTGTTATCGATTGCGATATTGTCGTACCTGCAATTGGCCAAACCATGGATTTATCTCTTCTCGAAGGGCGTGAGGACGTTAAAACCACGCGTTGGAAGACGATTGTCGTAGATGAGCTCACCAAACAGAGTGATCAGCCTAAGATTTTCTCTGGGGGAGACTGCGAGACTGGCCCAGGAGCATTGATTACTGCCTGTGCCGGGGGTCGGACAGCCGCCTTTAGTATCGATAAAATGATTAATGGAGAGTCTTTGGATTACACAGAAGATGACCATTTTCAAAAGTTTTTTAGCAAGGTTAAAGTTTTTGACCAAGCTGAAGATCTTGGTTTGCTCGGTGGCCGTGAGCGTAAAGAGCTTGAAATGCTCGACCCCGACACCCGCAAATTTACCAATGATGAAGTTGAACAGGGATTTTCGGTTAATGATGCGATGGCCGAGGCGGATCGTTGTTTGCGCTGTTATCGGGTCGCAACCATTAAAGTTTAGTGCCCTACAGGTTATTTTCTTGTTTTTTGACAAGAAAATGTTCTGATAGGAGTCACTTATGTGTGGGTTAGCCCGCATTAGTGTTTGTACATTTATAGTTTGTTGATTTTTTTAAGTAAAATTTTTACGCAGGGAAAATTAGTATGGTCACGTTGACGATTGACGGCAAAGAAGTCACCGTCCCCCAGGGAACGACCATCCTTGAGGCGGCCCGGAGTGTCGATATCAAAATACCGACACTCTGTTACCATGATCGCATGAGCCCAATTGGTTCATGCCGGATGTGTGTGGTCGAGATTGAAGGCTTTGCGCACCCCATGGCGGCGTGCACGACTCCTGTTGAAGATGGGATTGAGGTTGCAACTATATCCGATCGTTTAACCAGAATTCGTCAGGACTCGTTGAAACTGATCTTGGTTAATCATCCGCTTGATTGTCCGGTCTGTGATAAAGGGGGCGAATGCCTCTTGCAGGATCTGACGTACGAATTTGGCATTGACCAGGTTGAGTATTCAGCCGCAAAAGTTGATCGTGACTCGCAGTATGCGTCGCCATTGATTCGCTACTGGCCTGACCGCTGTATTATGTGCCTCCGTTGCGTTACCGCCTGCCAGGAGATTAAGGGCATTGGTGCAATTAGTGTTAAGGGCGATGGTTATGGGGCTCAGGTGGTTACCGTTGATGCGGACAAATGTCAATCTTGTGGCGAATGTTTGCAGGTTTGTCCGACTGGAGCCTTAACTGAAGATCTGAGTCGTTATAAAGGTCGAACCTGGCTGATTGAACGAGTCCCAACTACATGTACATACTGTGGTTGTGGCTGTCAGCTTGAACTTAATGTTCAGGCTGGACGGGTTATGGCTGTGACCGCCCAAGACGGAGTCGGAGTTAATCAGGGCAGCCTTTGTGTAAAAGGTCGGTTTGGTTACGAGTTTATCAATAGTGATGAACGTTTGACGACCCCCTTGATCAAGAAGAATGGTAAGTTTGAAGAGGCCAGTTGGGATGAGGCTTTGACTTTGGTTGCAGATAAATTTTCGGCGATCAAGGCTGAGCATGGACCCGGAGCGATCGGCGGCTTAACCTCAGCTCGTTGCAGCAACGAAGAAAACTACCTTTTCCAGAAATTTATGCGCGCAGCGGTCGGGACCAATAATGTCGATCATTGCGCCAGGCTCTGACACTCCTCTACGGTGGCCGGACTGGCCGCCACATTTGGAAGCGGGGCGATGACTAACCCGATTGCTGATGTCTTGATATCTGAGACTGTATTGGTGACCGGAACCAACACTACTGAAAATCATCCAATCTTTGCTAACTACTTAAAGGAAGCAGTCCTTAAGCATGGGACTAAAATCCTGGTTATTGATCCGCGTCGTATTGACTTGGTTGATTATGCTGAACTCTACCTTCAGCCCAAGCCGGGCAGCGATATAGCCTGGATTAACGGCTTGATGCATATCATTGTCAAAGAGGGTTGGGCAGCACAAGAGTATATTGACGAACGTTGCGAAGGTTTTGCCGAGTTTGCTGAAAACCTGAAAAAATTTACTCCTGAATATGTCTCCGGTGTAACCGGGTTGAACGAAGATGAACTCTATGCCGCGGCCAAGCTTTACGGTCAGGCAGCTCCGGCCTCAATACTTTATGCCATGGGTATCACCCAGCACACCAGCGGTACTGACAATGTTAAATCGCTGGGTAATCTGGCGATGCTTTGCGGCAATATGGGGATTCCCGGCGGTGGAGTTAATCCGCTGAGAGGACAGAATAATGTACAGGGCGCCTGTGATATGGGGGGCCTGCCTAATGTCTATACCGGCTACCAAACCGTCGACAACGAAGATGTACGTGCCAAGTTTGCCAAAGCTTGGGGTCTTGAGACTGAGGCCTTGGATGCTGTGCCCGGGCTGAAATTGACCGAAATGTTTCCGGCTGCGGCTGAAGGTAAGATCAAGGCGATGTACATCATGGGTGAAAATCCGCTGGTCAGTGACCCCGATTTAACCCATATTGAACATTGCGTTGAAGCACTTGACTTCTTCGTGGTTCAGGATATTTTTCTAACTGAAACGGCCCAGAAGGCGGATGTCGTTCTGCCCGGGGTTTCGTTTGCTGAAAAAGATGGAACTTTTGTCAATTCTGAACGGATAGTTCAAAGGATTCGTAAGGCTTTGACCATAGCTGGTGAGGCGCGCGAAGATCGGGATATTATTGCTCAGATCTCAACCCGGATGGGTTATGAGATGAATTATGAGAATGCGGCCGCAATCATGAAAGAGATCAATGAGGTGACCCCGAGTTATGGCGGTATCACTTATGATCGTCTGGAAAACGGCGGTTTGGCTTGGCCCTGTCCTGACACCGACCACCCGGGTACCCCAATTCTTCATGTTGATAAATTTGCCCGCGGTAAAGGCCTCTTTTTTGCGATTGAGCACCAGCCGCCGGCGGAAGAGTGTGACAAAGAGTATCCTTTTGTTCTGACAACTGGACGGGTCCTGGCTCATTTTCACACCGGTACAATGACTCGTAAAGGTGTGGGCCTAAATAAGGTTCACCCGGAGATTAAGGCTGAAATTAACCCTGAAGATGCGGCTCGCTTAGGGGTTGTTGCAGATGATCTCTTGACGATCGCATCGCGACGGGGCTCGATTGAGGTTAAGGCTATGCTCAGTGACAGACCCGCAGCTGGGGTTGTTTTTGTGCCCTTCCATTTTCACGAAATTGCAGTTAACCGTCTTACTAATGCTGCTCTTGATCCGGTTGCCAAGATCCCTGAATATAAGGTCTGTGCGGTTAAGGTTGAGAAAGCTTAGTATTGCTAAACAAGTTTTGTATATAGAAATATTTTTACCGTTTGAAGAGGTATAGCGGATGCTGGAATATATGACCATATTGATAATCAAAACGTTGGTGGCTTTCGCCGTTAGCCTGCTGATTGTGGCTTATTCGACTTGGATTGAGCGTAAAGTCTTAGGTCATGTCCAGTTACGACATGGTCCGCACCGGGTCGGTTTTCATGGTCTCTTGCAGCCCATAGCTGATGGTATTAAAGGGTTTTTTAAGGAAGAGCTGGTTCCGGATAATGCGGATAAGCCCCTTTTTCTTTTAGCGCCGATCATCAGTATTGGGGCTTCGGTAACCTTGATTGTTATTGTCCCATTTGGTGATACGATAACTCTCTTTGGCCGTGAAATCACTCTTTACCTGACCGATCTTGATGTTGGTATCCTCTTTGTTCTTGGGATCTCCACAATTGGCTCTTATGGTGGAATTCTTGGAGGTTGGTCCTCGGGTAATAAATATGGGGTTATCGGTGGCCTTCGAGGCACCGCCCAGATGATTAGTTATGAGCTTTCACTGGCTTTGGCAGTAATCGCCGTAGTTATGGTTAGTGGCTCATTGAGTTTGATTGACATCGTAAACTCCCAGACCGGGCTCTGGAATATAGTTAAGCAGCCATTTGCTTTTGTCCTCTTTATTATTTGTGGATTGGCTGAATTGAACCGGACTCCGTTTGATATGCCGGAAGCCGAAGCCGAGCTTGCATGTGGGTTCAACGTTGAGTACAGCTCAATGAAGTTTGCCCTCTTCTTTATGGCTGAATATTGTC